>NZ_JBFALG010000039.1:0-63541 GCF_040656135.1 Micromonospora sp. NPDC050200 | reverse complement strand
CACGCTCACGCAGCTCATCGTTGTACTTCTTCGGTGCAGGCATCGCTGGTGTTCCTCCCAGGTTTCGATGTCTCCATCAAACCCGGTGCGGGACACCCAGATCCACCGGATTCGAGCTGGACATACATGAAGAGGCCTCAGACGCCGGTTCCTCTCGTATGCCTTCCGTCTCGCTCACCAGGCCCGAACCATCCGGTAGTACTGGTCCGGCCCGGCTTCGTCGCGGCTGCTTCCCACCCTCCCCACCGTCCCGTGGATCAGGCTGCCGCCAGCTTTACCCAGGCCACTACGATGGCCCGGGCATCGAAGGTCTTGCACCTCCAACCGGAAAACCCGCGCCTCGTGGCGCACTTGAAGACGTACAGAAACTTTGCACAACATCGCCGGCAGTCCGGCCAGCCTTCCGGGCGACGACTGCGCGCAGGGCAAGGATGCCGGGCGGCTGAGTGCGGGGCAGCAGGCTCGGTGTTGCGCCAGGCGTCCGCGCTCGTGCTGCCAGCAGGTCCCGTCCGACGGCACCATCCGTCATCTCCACCGCATGATCCGCGCCGCCTTACAGGATGCGGTCATTGACGGGCTGATCCCGGACAACCCGGCCCGCAACCTGCGTCTGGCTCACCGGTACCGGCCACGCTTCACCCCGCTGACCGGCGCGGAAGCGAAGCTGTTGTTGAAGACCGCGAAGAGTGATCGGCTTTATGCGCTCTATGCCGTCGCCCTGGCGCTTGGCCTTCGACGCGGGTAAGCGCTGGGGCTCCGCTGGGAGGATATAGACCTGGTCGAGGGCGTCATCTTCGTTCGGCAGACGCTGCAACGTCTCGGCGGCCAACTCGTCTTCGGCCCGGTCAAGTCCGACGAGTCTGAGCGGGTCATCGCCCTACCTCCCCCGTGCCTGGCTGCGCTACGACAACACCGGGTGAGCCAGAGCGCAGAGCGCCAGAGCGTGGGCAAGGGCTGGAAGGACTCCGGTTTGGTCTTCACCACGGGCATCGGCACCCCGATCGAGCCGCGCAACCTGAACCGGCACTTCGTGCGGCTGCTGGATCATGCCGGGCTGCGCCGGATCAGGTTCCATGATCTACGCCACTCCTGCGCCACGCTCCTCTACGAGCAGGGCGTGCCCATCGAGAAGATCCAGGACATCCTCGGCCACAGCTCCCCGACCATCACCAAGCTGATCTACGTAGAGGTCACCCGGCAGTCCCAGCGGTCGTCGGTCGACAAGCTCGGCTTTCTCTTCGACGCCTGACGTTGGGGTCAAGAAAAGGGGTCAGGCCCGGTCCAGAAGGACCGGGCCTGGTGTGTTATTGCTGGTGCGCCGCCAGGGACTCGAACCCCGAACCCGCGGATTAAGAGATTGATCTTGGCCGAGTCAGCCGGTCCATCCGGGACGCGTGAATCCATCTGCTCGCGGTCATGGCTCGATTCGGCAGAGTCGGCGTCCCAGTTGATCCACCCGACCACGGGTCCGTCCACGGCGGCCGAGCACCCGTCGAGCACCAATGCGCGCCCGCAGGCAGACCTGCCATGACGCCCGCACTCGCGGCTCACGGCGCGGAGGACAAACGTCTAGATCGCCGGATCCCGAAGACCGGTGGTGTTCGTCCCTGTCGACGCTGTGCCTGAACCTACGCCTCGACGACCTGACGCAGGTGCGCCGCCGGCAGGTCCAGTTCCGCGCGTACGGTGTCGAACCCGTCGGCACCGTCGAGCAGCGCCTTGAGCTGCGCGACGTCATGCCGCACGGAGGGAAGGGGCGCGAGTTCGCGGTCGGCGTGGCAGGTGGCCGTGCCGAGCAGCAGGGTGTGCCGGCCCATCAGGGGCGGGTCCGTTCGATCGCCGCCCGCACCGTGGCGACCAGTTCATCCGTCTGCCGGTGGGTGGGCCGGTCGATGGTCAGCTCGATGTCACCGACCCGCAGGTGCACCCGGCGGCCGGTATAGCGCTGGAGGAACGCCAGGACCACGTCGACCAGCGCCTGCACGTAGCCGGGGTCCGCGCCCGCCAGCACGGTCACGACACCGAGCGCCAGCTCCGCGACGCCCTTGGCGTTCGGTTCGGCCACGGGCTGCTCGACGCGCTCCACCAACCCGATCTCGCGGAGGTCGTCCGCCAGTTCGTCGGTCAGCTCGCCGAGCACGAACTCGTTGTCGTCGGCGAGCGGGGTGAAGTCGATCCGGAGTCGGACGTGGGACATCCAACCTCCTGGCGCTGAGCGGTGCGACCAACCTACGGAAGAAGGGCGGCGCCGAAATGATGTCTGTCGGCTTACCGATCGAACGTCCACTATTGACCGATTACGAAATCCTGAGTGGATGTTCGGTAAATCCGGTGTGGAATGACGTACTAACCTTCATGTCTGCCGTCCGCCTGAAGGAGCACACCGATGGTTCGAGCCGTATGACCATGGCGACCGACACCGCTCCGGCACCGGGCCAGCTCGTCACCGTACGCAACCGACGCTGGGTCGTCGCCGATGTGGCGCGCAGCGACGTGGCCAGCGGTGATCCGCACATGTTCACCGGTCAGGCCCCGCACCTGGCCACCCTGGTCAGCATCGAGGACGACGCGCGCGACGAGGAGCTGCGGGTGGTCTGGGAGCTGGAGCCGGGCCGGCGGGTCCACGACAGCGCGACGCTGCCGGACCCTCGGCACGGGTTCGACGACCCCGGGCAGCTGGACGCGTTCCTGGACGCCGTGCGCTGGGGCGCCATCGCCTCGGCCGACCGGACTGCCCTTCAGGCGCCCTTCCGCTCCGGCATCGAGATCGAGGACTACCAGCTCGACCCGGTGGTCCGGGCGCTGTCGATGCCGCGGACGAACCTGCTGATCGCCGATGACGTGGGCCTCGGCAAGACCATCGAGGCCGGGCTGGTCATGCAGGAGCTGATGCTGCGGCACCGGGCCCGCACGATGATGATCGTGTGCCCGGCGGGGCTGACCCGGCAGTGGCGCGACGAGATGCGCGACAAGTTCGGCCTCGACTTCCGGATCGTCGACGCAACCCTGCTGCGGGAGTTGCGCCGTACCCGGGGCCTCTACACCAACCCCTGGACGCACTACCCACGGTTGATCGTCAGCGTGGACTGGCTGAAGCGGGACCGGCCGTTGCGGCTGCTCCGCGAGGTGCTGCCGGCGACGCCGCGCTATCCGCGCGCCTTCGACCTGCTGGTGGTGGACGAGGTGCACACCTGCGCGCCGTCCGGCCGGGGGCGGTACGCGGTGGATTCGCACCGCACGAAGGCGATCCGCGCCCTCGCCCCGCACTGCGAGCACCGGCTCTTCCTCTCCGCCACCCCGCACAATGGCTTCACCGAATCGTTCACCGCGCTGCTGGAACTCCTCGACGACCAGCGGTTCGCCCGGGGCGTCAAGCCGACCGACGAGCAGTTGGCCCGGGTGATGGTGCGACGGCTCAAGAGCGAGCTGCCGCCCAGGTGGGACGGCTCTCCCCGGTTCCCGGCACGTCATCTGAGCTTTCTGGAGGTCGACTACCCGGCTGCCGAGCGGCACGCCCACGAGCTACTCAGCCGGTACGCGGCGAGCCGCCGGGCGAACGCCGACGGACGGGCCGGTGAGATCGCCGCCGACTTCGTCACCACCCTGCTCAAGCGACGGCTCTTCTCGTCGCCGAAGGCGTTTGCCGAAACTGTCGAGACCCACCTGGCGACGATGACCGCCCGGGACCACGCCGCCTCTGGCGAGCCGGCACGCGGGGCGGAACGGCCGGCCGGCGAGAAGGTGCTGCAGCCGGTGATCGACCGGCTGGCCGAGACGGCCGAGGACGATGCCGCCTACGGCAGCGCCGAGGCGGACGCCCTGACCGCCGTCCGGCGCTACGCGGCCCCGCTGTCGGCCGAGGAACGGGCCCTCCTCGGTGAGCTGCACACCTGGGCCCGCTCGGCGCAGGACCGGCCGGATGCCAAACTCGCCGCGTTGCACCGCTGGCTGGATCCGATCGTGCGGCCCGACGGCGAGTGGCAGCCCGAGCGGGTGATCATCTTCACCGAGTACCGCGACACCCAACGCTGGCTGCACGAGCGGCTGCTCAGCGCCGGCTACCCGCCGGAACGGATCGCCCTGCTCTACGGCGGCCAGGATCCGGACGAGCGCGAGCACGTCAAGAACGTCTTTACGGAGCACCCCGACCTCGACGACGTCCGGATCCTGCTCGCCACCGACGCCGCCAGCGAGGGCATCAACCTGCAACGGCACTGCCACCGGCTGCTGCACTGGGAGATCCCGTGGAACCCCAACCGCCTGGAGCAGCGCAACGGCCGGATCGACCGACACGGCCAGCGCGCCGCCCGGGTAGATGTGCTGCACTTCGTGCCGGCCGGTTGGCAGCACGTCGACTACACCACCGGTTCGTTGGAGGACGAACTGGCGTTCCTGCGGCTGGCGGTGGAGAAGGTCGAGGCGATCCGCACCGACCTGGGCAGCGCCGGCGAGGTGATCGCCGCCCAGGTCGAGCAGAAGATGACCGGCAAGCAGACCGACTGGCAGGTCACCGACGTCGAGATCGACCGGCGGGCGAGCCGAGCCCGACTGCGGGTGGAGCGTGACCTGGCCCGGGACCTACACCGGCTCACCGAGACGTTGAAGGGCAGCCGGGCGGAGCTGAACCTCACCCCGGCCACCGTGGAACGGGTGGTCCGCACGGGGTTGCGGCTGGCCCACCGCCGGGACCTGATCGACGCCTCGACCCCGGCGGGCGCGTCGGGCGCCTGGTTCCGGCTGCCCGAACTGCCCGGCGCGTGGGCCGCTGCCCGCAACGACGGGTTGCTGCACCCGGTCACCGGCCGAGAACGGCCGATCACCTTCGATCCGGACGCGGCGGTGGGGCGCACCGACGTGGTGCTGCTGCACCTCGGGCACCAGTTGGTGCAGATGTGCCTGCGCCTGCTCCGGGCCGAGCTGTGGGCCCAGGCCCGGGGCGACGCCGGGTCCGGCGGCGCGAAGCTCAGCCGGGTCACCGCCCGGGTGGTGCCCGGTGACCTGCTGCGCACTCCGGCGCTCGTCGCGCACGGCCGGGTGGTGGTCACCGGCGCGGAGGGCACCCGGTTGCACGAGGAGATCGTCACCGCCGGTGGCCCGATCGAGGGCGGGAAGCTCGCCCGGGCCCGCCAGGAGGAGCTGGAGGCCCTGCTGGCCGCCGCGACCGACCAGATCCCCACCGAGCAGGTCCGGCAGAGCCTGACCGAGCTGTGGCCGGCGCTGGCCGGGCCGCTGGGGCGCGCCCTCGGCACCCGCGCCGACCAGCGTGCCCGCAGCCTGCACGGGCTGCTCGCCCGGCGCTGCGAGGAGGAGGTCGTCGCGATCGGCGCGGTTCTCACCGAGCTGGAAACCTCGATCCGCAGCAAGCTCGCCGACGAGCCGCACTGGGAGCAGCCGACCCTGTTCACCGTCGAGCGCGAGCAGTTGCACGCCGACCGGGACGCGTTGCACGCCCGGCTGCGCGACATCCCGGCGCAGCGCGAACGGGAGAGCGACGCGCTGCGCCGCCGCTACGCCGACCCGACGGCCCGCTGGTTCCCGGCCGCCGTCACCTTCCTGGTTCCCGCGTCCCTGGCCCGAGGTGCCCGCTGATGCCCGCCATCCCCCGCCAGTCCCGAGGCGCGTCCGACCGTACCGGCGCGAGTCGCCGCGTGCCCCGGCCCCCGGTGCAGAAGATCGACGAGCAGCACGCCGAGTGGCTCGGCCTGCTGCGCCCGGAGGGGCCGTTCCTGACGGTGCCGGTGCTCGTCGAGGCGCTGCCGCACGGGCTGGACACCGTGCCGGACGACGTGCGGGACCGGATCCGCCAGGGCTGGGCGGAGGTGCAGGACGCCCCGGACCTGCTCGGCCCGGCCTGGGTCGAGCTGATCCTCGGCGAGCTGCTGGGCTATCCGGCGAGCGCGCGTACCGACGACGGGCTCGGGGTCGTCGGCAGCGGCGACTTCCGGCCCGACGCGGTGCTGTCCGGTCCGCAACCCGGCGGCGGCCGGACCGCCCGGCTGCACGTGCACCGCCTGCCCTTCGACGCGTCGCTCACCGCCGCCCGCGGTGGCCGGCCGTCCCCGGTGGAGCAGGCCGCCCAGTTGTGCCGGGACACCGGCGTGCCGCTGGCGCTGGTGACCAACGGGCAGCACTGGGCGCTGGTACACGCCCCCCGGGGCGAGCCGACCGGGGTGGGTGTCTTCGACGCCGACCTCTGGCTGGAGGAGCCGGCCCTGCTGCGCGCCTTCGCGACGTTGCTCACCGCGTCCCGGGTGCTCATGCCGCCGACCGGCGCCGACGGGCGCCCGTCGGCCAGCCTCGCCGGGCTGTTCGCGCGCAGCGCGGAGGCGCTCACCCAGATCACCACCACCCTGGGCGACCAGGTTCGCCGGGCAGTGGAGCTCTTCGTCGGCGAGTTGGCCCGGCTGGACCGGGAGTCCGAGGGGCAGCTGCTCGGCAAGGTCAGCGACCGGGAGATCTACCGGGGCTCGCTGACCGTGCTGATGCGCCTGGTGTTCCTGCTCTACGCCGAGGAGCAACGGCTGCTGCCGGTGGCCGACCCGCTTTACGCGCAGGCGTACGCGGCGTCCACGCTGCACGGCCAGCTCGGCGCGGTCCGGGACCTGCACGGCGACGAGGTCGGCGATCGGCGCACCGCCGCCTGGCCCCGGCTGCTCGCCCTCTTCGCCGCCGTGCACGGCGGGTGCGAGCACCCCGACCTGCGCATCCCCGCCCACGGCGGGTCCCTGATCGACCCCGGACGGTTCCCCTGGCTGGTCGACGCGGCGGTCACCGACCGGGTGGTGCACGAGATGCTGGACGCCCTGCTGGTGCTGCGGCACCGGGGCAGGGCCGCCGAGCAGCTCAGCTACTCCAGCCTCGGCGTCGAGCAGCTCGGCCACGTCTACGAGGGCCTGCTGGAGTTCTCCTGCGCCCGGGTGCGGGAGCCGTACGTCGGGCTGCTCGGCAAGGCCGAGCCGGAGCTGCCGCTGGCCGAACTGGAGGCGGCGGCCGCCCGGGGCGAGGCGGAGCTGCGGGTCTGGCTCGTCGCCCGCTGCGACCTCACCGTCCGGCAGGTGGCGAAGGCCAGGGCCACGACGCCCGCACCGCACCAGCTCGCCGCGCTGCACGCGGCCTGCGACAACGACGCCGACCTGACCGATCGGGTACGCCCGTTCTGGGGGCTGCTCCGCGCCGACCTGCGTGACCTGCCCACGGTCTTCCCCGCCGGCTCGGTGCTGTTCACCCAGTTCGGCGACCGGCGCAACACCGGCACCCACTACACCCCCCGAGAGCTGGCCGAGGAGGTCGTCCGGCACACCCTCGCGCCGCTCTGCTTCTCCCCCGGCCCGGCCCAGGGCGTCACCGACGAGGGCGCCTGGCGGGCCAGGACCGCCGACGAGCTGCTGCGGCTGAAGGTGCTCGACCCGGCGATGGGCTCCGGCGCGTTCCTGGTGGCGGCCTGCCGCTACCTCGCCGAGGTGGTGGTGCGGGCCTGGCAACGCGACGGGCTCCCCACCGAGCTGTCCGACCTGGCCAACGGCAACCCGGACCAGGAGGACCTGCTGCTCGCCGCCCGCCGCCTGGTCGCCGCCCGCTGCCTCTACGGGGTGGACCGCGACGACATGGCCGTGGAGCTGGCGAAGCTCTCGCTGTGGCTGGTGACCCTGGCCAAGGGCAAGCCGTTCGGCTTCCTCGACCACGCGCTGCGCTGCGGTGACTCGCTGGTCGGGATCACCTCCCTCGACCAGCTCACCGCCTTCCACCTCGACCCGGAGGCGGGGCGCTTCCAGCACAGCCGCTTCTTCGGCGACCTGGTCGACCGGCTGCACCGGACCGTCGACGAGATGACCGCCCTGCGCGAGTCAATCGGCGCGACGGTGGTCGAGGACAGCCGGGACGCCGCCGACAAGGCCGCCAAGCTCGCCGAGGTCAGGCACCTGGGCCGGGGCCTGCGACGGGCTGCGGACGCAGTGGTCGGCGCGGCGCTCTCCACCGCCGTCCGCGCCCAGCGCCGCCCGTGGGATCCGGAGGACGACACCGACGACCCCGAGCGGAAGTACGACGACCGCCTGCTCGACATCAGCGACGACGTGCACCGCCTGCTGGACGGGCCGTACGACGCGGAGCTGGAGCAGCGGATCGGGATCACCGTCGCAGGCTGGCTGCGGGGCACCCGCCCGGAGCCGATCCGGCCACTGCACTGGCCGCTGGAGTTCCCTGAGGTGGTCAACCGGGCCGGCTTCGACGCGGTCATCGGCAACCCTCCCTTTGTCGGTGGCCAGCGCCTGACCGGGGCGATCGGACCGGACATGCGCGAATACCTGGTCGAGCGGATCGGCCGGGGAAAGCGGGGCAGCGCGGATCTCTGCTCCTACTTCCTGCTGCGCAACCTGAGTGTCACGGGCAAGGGGCGGGTGGGCATCATCGCCACCAACACGATCGCCCAGGGCGACACCCGCGAGGTCGGGCTCGACCAGGCCGTGGACATGGGCTGGACGGTCTACCGGGCGAACAAGTCACAGCCCTGGCCGGGCACGGCGTCGCTGGAGGTTTCCCTGCTCTGGGTCGGCCACGCCGCCGACGACGAGCTGCCGATCCTCGACGGCAACCGGGTGCCCGGCATCACCCCGTCGCTGGACGCCCGTTCCCGGGTCACCGGCAACCCGTACCGCCTGACCGCCAACGCCGGACAGGCGTTCCAGGGGACGAACATCCTGGGCACAGGCTTTCTGCTGGAGCCGGAACAGGCGCAGACGTTGATCGCGAAGGACCCGCGCAACACGGATGTGCTCTTCCCCTACCTCACCGGGAAGGACCTGAACGGCCGCCCCGACTGCTCGGCCCGAGACTGGATCATCAACTTCCACAACTGGTCGCTCGAACGGGCCCAGGAGTACCCCGACTGCTTCGCCATCGTCGAACGGAAAGTTAAGCCGGAAAGATTGGAAAACAAATACAGCGTCAATGCACGAGAGCGTTGGTGGCAATACGAGCGGCGACGCCCTGAACTCTACGGTGCGATCAAGGGGCTCGATCGCGTACTTGTCATTGCCCGGGTCAGTAGCACCGCTGCGGCTACCTTTGTGACCACTAACCAAGTTCTAAACGAAAAGATTGTGGTCTTCGCTACGGACAACTCGGATCAACTCGCTTTACTCAACTCGCAGATCCACGTCTCCTGGGCTTGGAAGTATTCATCGACCCGCACGGGCGACCTGCAGTACACACCATCTGACTGCTTTGAAACGTATCCGCAGCCGTACAGCACTGAGCGGATGAAGCGGATCGGAGCGGAGTTGGACTCGTATCGGCGGTCGGTGATGCTGGGACGGGAGCTAGGGCTGACGGGGCTCTACAACTTGGTCCACAACGAGCGGGTGACCAGCGCCGACATTCAACGCCTGCGGGACATCCACGTCGAGATCGACGAGGCGGTGGCCGAGGCGTACGGGTTCGACCTCGGGCTGGGGCACGGTTTCCACCGGACCCGGCAGGGCACCCGGTTCACCATCGACCCGACCGCCCAGGTCGACGTGCTGGACCTGCTGCTCGAACTCAACCATCAGCGCCACGAGCAGGAGCGGCCCCAACAAACCACCGCCCGCCGCAGGCCCCGGAAGCAGACGCCGGCCGTGCCGCGCCCCAGGTCGGCAGAGACACCGGATTCGATGCCGCCCGCATTGGACGGTGGCCTGTTTCCCCTTCCGGACGCCCTGTTCTGAGCGGTGTCGGATGCCTGACATCCACCTCAACCGTTCAGGTGAACCCGGTTCGGGTTGCCGAGGCGCTACCTTGCCTCGGTGACCCGACCGTTTGATCTGTGGGGCCAGCGCGGCTGGTGTTCGCAGGAAGTCGCTGGCGAATCGCATTACGCCAAGAACATCCGTGCTCTGTTCGGGCGGGCGTTCGATCCGGACGGCGACAACGAACTGACCGTGCCGGCTCAACTGATTCCGGAGCCGAGCAATCGATACGATGCGCACGCCGTGAAGGTGCTCTGCTCCGGCAAGCAGGTCGGCCATCTGCCGAAGGAGCAGGCCCGGGAGTTCTCGTCGGTGCTCACCGCGCTGATCGACCAGGGCTGGACGCCTCAGGTGCAGGCCCGGGTCTGGGCGCAGGAACGCGAGGACTGGGACGACCCACGTAAGCGGACGTTCTTTGCCTCCGTGCGGATCGACCTCGCCGAGCCGCACATGATCGTGCCGACGAACATGCCACCGTCGGGCTTGCACACCGTGCTGCCCACCGGCCGCTTCATCCAGGTGACCGGCGAGGAGAAGCACATGTCGCACCTCGCCTCCCTGATCGGCCCAAGCGGCGAATCCTGGGTGTACGTGACGTTGCATGAGGTCGAGGTCCAGCGAGCCCGGTCCACCCGCACCCTGGTCGAGGTTCGGATCAACGGCCTGGCCGCCGGCACGCTGAGCCCGGCCATGTCCACGGAGAATCTGCCGGTGCTCGCTCACCTGCAGGACAAGGGGCTGATCACCGCTGCGCGCGCCGTCTTGAAGGGCAACCGGGTAAGGGCGGATGTCGCGATCAACCTCGCCAAGGCGAGCGAGCTGTCGGACGCCTGGCTCGAAGCGCCCCCTATCGCTCGGGGTACCAATCCGGCCGAGCGGGCAGAGTCGTCAACGAGCCAGGAAGTGGCGACCGCGACACCGTGGAGGTTCGTCGTACCTCCGGAGTGGCCGCCACCTCCGGTGGGTTGGGTCCCTCCACAGGGCTGGCGGCCCGATCCGTCGTGGCCCCCCGCACCGGGCGGGTGGCAGTTCTGGGTCCAGGAGTGATACCGAGCCGCTAACTGGCCCACCTACAGGACGGCCGTCTGGCGGTATCGCCCCACCACCGACAGCTGGGCACTGACATTTTGGGTCTGACGTATCGGAGTAGTGCGTGATCCCTGGACGTGGCATCGGCGACTGGTACGCCAACTCGGAAGGACGCAGGTCGGAGGAGCTGCGTCGCGACTGGGAGAACGATGATCCGATCGATCGGACCCCCGACTCCTGGCTCGACCGCCTTCCGTTCGAGGTACAGGTCCGGGCGACCAGGTCCGGCACTGCAACACCGCCTCAGCGGCCGAGCCAATCTCACAGTCCGCGACGCACGGAGAGCGGCCGAGGATCAGCGCCACCGGACGGTCGATTTTCGCAGAGGCCGAGAATTGAGAGCGCGTCGGGTGTCCCCGCCCAACGGCACACTCGTCCCCAGCAACCTCCATCGGTGACGAACGGAACCGATTCGGTGTCGCCTCGGCCACTCCGGCAGTTGTTCATCTCGACTGTGCAGAACATGTTGATAGGAGATCCTGGAATTTCCGAGAAGGCTGTCCTCCAGAGGCTGCGTCCGCAGTGGCCACTCGCCACGAGACGCGAGGTACAGCATGCACTCGATGCCGGCCGCAAAGATCCGCTAGTCCGTGCTGATGCGTTACGCGCGGCCCATCGGAAACATCAGGGCCTCGGCATGCGCAAACTGGCAGCACGGTTCCGGGAGTGCGGCTGGTCCGAAATGACCGAGGCAGAGGTACGAGCGGCCCTGAGGCAACCTCGCCCGCAACGTGTCAGTCCTCGCCCTGTCGCTTTAGGGCTCGAGCGGCCCGTTTCGCGTCAGCGGCGCGATACGTGTGCCGCTTGCGGAGCGGTTCCCTCGATTCTCGGCACCTGCGGCTGCTCGTGACTACCGCAGCGACGCGTTCGGGCAGGGCTCCAAGTGTCGGCGGCAGGCATTAGGGTGCCCCGCATGAATTCCGAAGGTGTGCTCGCCATACCGGATGAGCGGGTGATCCGCAGCGAGCTGCAACGGCTGGTCCTGGCCGACCTGCTCGGGCCGCTCGGCGGCCCGGCGGAGGAGTTCTCCACCAAGGAGAATCCCCTCGACCGCTACATCCTCGGGCGACTGGCCCCCAATGGCGTGTCGGTGGATCCGGCCACTCAGGACACCCTCGTCGAGGCCACAGCCTCGGATGTGACGGAGGGAGGTGTCGAGCCGACCGCACCGAGCGTGCCGAGTCTGGCTCCCTCCGCACTCGGCTTCACCAGCAGCGTGCTGCTGTCGGTCACGGAGTTGCGGGTTACCGCCGCCTGGGGCAGCTACGACACCGCGACAACCGAACGGGAGGAGTACGCCGGCAGGCCGGTCTGGCAGCGGCACCAGCGCGGGGGCACGGTCACCGTGCCCCTGCGAGAAGGGCCGATCACGCCGCTGCAGGTCGACGCGGCACAGCCGAAGGTCGTAGTGCGGGGTCGGGTGCGCCGCTTGGGTGGAGTCTGGCTCGTCTCACTTTTCCTCGAAAACCGGGAGCACAGTGAGTCGTCGCGTCAGCCGAAGCGGTGGATTTTCCAGGTCGAATTGAGTGCGGCCGGTCCGACGAATGACGAGCCGGTCTTCCAGCCCCGGCCGGAGCAGGTCACCGGCGGCGACGACGCCGACCAGGCGGAGCGACGCCGGCTGGCGATGGCCTACCGGTTCCACCCGGAGTTCGCGGTGGGGCACGGCACGGCCGTCGACGCCGAGCCAGCCCCCAACGACCCCCTACAGGCCCTTGAGGTACGCACCGCGACGGTCCCCGCGCACGAGATGCCGTTTACCGACGTGCCCAGCAGCGAGCAGGACGACGACCTGCTCGAGTTGGCCGACGTGGAGCTGGACATGCGGCGGCTCGCCGAGCTGGCAGCCGGCCCGGTCGAGTCCCTCACGGCGGCGTTGCAGCCCCTCGTCGCCGGCTACCGGGCGTGGATCGACCGCAACGAGGCGACCGCCGACGGCCCGGAGCGACGCCTCGGCGGGTATCGCCGGCAGGTGCGCGAGGCGCTGCGCGACGCCCGGGAGGCGGCCGACCGGATCGCCGCCGGCATCAGGCTGCTCGCCGCCCCGGACCCCACGGCCCGCCAGGCGTTCGGCTTCGCCAACCAGGCGATGTACCTGCAACGTGTGCACAGCGTGGTCGCCGCCCGACGGCGGGAACACCCGAGCGTCCCGTTGGAGCAGGCGGTCGCCGATGCCGACCGACCGGAGAACCACCGGTGGCGTCCGTTCCAGTTGGCCTTCGTCCTGATCAACCTGCCGGCCCTGGCTGACCCCCGGCACCCAGAGCGGGGTGACGACGTCGAGCGCGCCGTCGCTGACCTGCTCTGGTTCCCCACCGGTGGCGGCAAGACCGAGGCATACCTCGGCCTTACCGCCTTCACCATCGCGGTACGCCGCCGCCAGCCGGATCAGGGCGGGTTGACCAGCGGCGCGGGGCTCACGGTGCTGATGCGGTACACCCTGCGGCTGCTCACCATTCAGCAGTTCGAGCGGGCCGCGACCCTGATCTGCGCAGCAGAGTCCCTACGCCGCACCGATCCCCAAACATGGGGCACCACGCCGATCAGGATCGGGCTCTGGGTTGGCGGCCGGGTCACCCCGAACCGCACGCAGGACGCCAAGGACTGGTTGGACGAGCGGCGGCGGGGCCGCTCGAACCGGGGCATCGGTTCACCGCACCAGCTCACCAGTTGCCCGTGGTGTGGCAGCAGGATCAATCCGGGCCAGGACATCGTGGTGGAGCGGGAGCCTTGGCGGACCCTGGTGCTCTGCCCCGATGTGGAGTGCCCGTTCAGCAGAGTGGGCAGCTACCCGCTGACCGATGAGCAGGTCGGTCTGCCGGTGATCCTGGTCGACGAAGAGCTCTACCGCCATCCACCCGCGCTGGTGATCGCCACCGTCGACAAGTTCGCCCAGTTGCCGTGGAAGGGCGAGACCGCCGCCCTCTTCGGCCGGGTCAGCAAGCACTGCGACCAACACGGCTATCTCACCGAGGATCTCGAATCGACCGACTGGGAGCGCAAACGACACCGGCCGGGCAACCGGGTCGTCCCCTGCGCAGGGTTGCGTCCGCCCGACCTCATCATCCAGGACGAGCTGCACCTGATCTCCGGGCCGCTCGGTTCGCTGGTCGGGCTCTTCGAGACCGCAGTGGACCGGCTGGCCAGCTGGGAACCGGCCCGCGGGCACTGGTCCCGGCCGAAGGTGATCGCGTCCACCGCCACCGTGCGTCGCGCCCAGCAGCAGATCGGTGCGCTGTTCAACCGGCGTACCCGGGTTTTTCCGCCGTCGGGGTTGGATGCTTCCGACAGCTTCTTCGCCCGGCAACGCAAGACCGAGGAGCACCCGGGTCGCCGATACATCGGCATCTGCGCGCACGGCAACCGGCTCCGGTCGACCCTGATCCGGGTCTACGTCTCCGTGCTCGGCGCGGCGCAGAAGCTCCACGAGACGTACGGTCGCAACCGGGTCACCGACCCCTACATGACGCTGGTCGGCTACTTCAACAGCCTGCGCGACCTCGGCGGCATGCGTCGGCTGGTCGAGGACGACGTATCCAGCCGCCTCATTCGCGCCGACGAGCGCGGGCTCGCCCGGCGGTACGACCCGTACCTGGAGGAGCTGACCTCCCGAATGCCGTCGGACGCCATCCGGCCGCTGCTTGACCGGCTCGCGGTGCGCTTCGACGGCACCCGGGCCAAGGGCGCACCCCGGCCGATCGACGTGCTTCTGGCCACCAGCATGATCGCCGTCGGGGTCGACATCGAGCGGCTTGGCGTGATGGTGGTGGCCAACCAGCCGAAGTCCGCCGCCGAATATATCCAGGCGACGAGCCGGGTCGGGCGGAAGGCGCCGGGTCTGGTTTTTACCGTCTTCAACTGGGCCCGGCCGCGCGACCTGTCGCACTTCGAGCGCTTCGACCACTTCCACGCCACCGCCTACCGGCAGGTCGAGGCCCTGTCGGTGACCCCGTTCGCCGAGCGGGCCATCGACCGAGGGCTGACCGGGGTGCTGGTGGCCCTTGTCCGGGATCTGGAGGGCACCTACAACGGCAATCTGCGGGCGCGCGAGTTCGATCGGCACGGTCAACTCGCCGACCACGTGGTGCGATACCTCAAACGCCGTAGCGAGGTGGCCGCCGACAACACAGTCCGCCAACGGGTGGAGGACGAGCTCGAAGCCCGCCTCGACCTGTGGGCGCGGGAACGGGCCCGGCCCGCCCGACGGCTGGCCTACGACAAGCCGTACCACAGCGACGACGTCGCCGGGCTGCTGCACCGACCGGAGGAGGGCCGGTGGGTGCAGACCACCTGTCCTACCTCGCTACGGGACGTGGAGCCCGGCATTCAGCTCCAACTGCAACTCGGTGCCATCGGGGACGACCCACCACCATTCGTTCCGTCCACCGGGGGCGGCGTCACGGGGGCGTCCTCATGAGCCGGCCACAGCAACGCAGCCTGCGGGTCGGCGCGTTGCGCCCCAACCAACTGCTGCACACCTACGGCGTCGGCTCGGTCGCCGATCTGCCCAGCCTGTCGGTGCTGACCCTCGGGTTGGCGCACTGGGACCTCACCTACTCGATGCCAGTCACCGAGGACCGGCTGTTGAGGGCGGTCCGGCGCAGGCTCGGGGGCCAGGTGGAAAGCCTTCGGCTTCCCCCGCACCTGCCGGAGACGTCCGACCCGTTCGCCGACTGGACCCGGGTGGGGGTGCCGGTGGCGCTCTTCCCCACCTGGCTCCGCTGCTCGGACACCCGATGCAACCGACTCGCGCCGGCGGATTCCGGGCTGTTCGAACTGCTGTCGTCGCCCTACCAGCCGGACCGGGCCCGTTACGTGCACAGCTGCCGGGGCAACGGAAACTCCCGACCCACCGCCGTGCCGGCCCGTTTCGTGCTGGCTTGCGACAACGGTCACCTAGACGACTTTCCCTGGTCGTACGTCGCGCACGGTGGCACAGACCCGGGCGCCGGTCACTCGCTCACGCTCGCCGAGCGCGGCAGCACAGGTGAGGCGGCCAACATCTTCATCTCCTGCGAGTGCAAGGCCTCCCGACCGATGTCGGTGGCGATCGGCCTGCACGCCGAGCGGACCCTGCCCGCCTGCCGCGGACGCCACCCCCACCTCAACACCTACGAGCACTGCGACGCGCCCGCGCGAACACTCGCCCTCGGTGCCACCAACAGCTGGTTCGCCATGCAGTTACGGGTATTCAGCATTCCCCGGGCCGAGCACCCGGTCGATCAGGTGGTCGACGACCTCTGGCGAGACCTGAGCATGCTCGCCGGACTGGACGCGACCACCGCCAAGATGATCATGCAGACCCAGAGTTGCTGGGCCGAGCTAAAGCCCTACGGCGTCGACCGGGTCTGGGCAGCGATCCAGCGCCGCAGCAAGGCCGAGCCCGACGACACGCCAGACGACAGCGATGACCTGCGCAAACCCGAGTGGCTAGCGTTCACCGCCGGCACCAGCACCGAGCTCCCCGACTTCACCACCCGCCCGGAGCCAGTTCCGCCCGAACACCGGCACTGGCTCCGAGAGGTGGTCCTCGCCCCCCGGCTCCGGGAAGTCTCCGCCCTCTACGGCTTTACTCGAATTGACGCACCCGAGTGGGATGTGCTCGATACACCGGACCGACGGCGCGCGCCGCTGACCATCGGCAAACCGACCTGGCTGCCCTGCGCCGAGATGCGGGGCGAAGGAATCTTCCTGCGCCTTGACGAAGAACGCGTCGTCGAGTGGGAACACCGGCCGGAGGTCAAGCAACGCGAACAGTTACTGGTCCGCGCCCACGACCGCTGGCGGGCGCAACGCGGGCTGGACCAGGCACCGTGGCCAGGTCCTCGGTACGTCCTGCTGCACACCCTCGCCCACGTGCTCATCCGTGAGCTGGCCCTGGAATGCGGATACAGCGCCGCCGGGATTGGCGAGCGCATCTACGCCCGGACGGACGATACTCCCGCCGCCGGGGTCCTTCTCTACACCTCAGCACCCGACAGCGAAGGCACCCTCGGCGGCTTGGTCTCCCTGGGGCGAAAGGACAGACTGGGATCGCTCGTCGAGCGGGCCCTGGAAGCCGCCCGGCTGTGCAGCTCGGACCCGCTCTGTGCGGAACACAACCCGACCGTGCACGCCCGCCTATCAGGCGCCGCCTGCCACGCCTGCCTCTTCGCCGCCGAGACCTCCTGCGAGCGGGGCAATCACTACCTCGACCGAGCCCTGCTGGTCGACACCCTCAACGATCCTGGCTCCGGATTCTTCGCCCGATGAGCTACGACCGGTTCGCCAAGGTAATCGCCGACATCGCCATCAATCTCCCCGCCGATCATGTCACCGCCTGGGCCGGTGTGCTGATGAGCGTCGACACGCCCGGCGACAGCGCGGTAGCCGCCGAACTGGTCGGCGCCCGGCCCGGGTTCTCGGTCGGCACCCAAGTAGAACGGCTGATGAAAAGCTGGCGAATGGAGGCACCCGACCTTCCCGGTTCAGCGGTCGGTCTCGCCCTGCGCAGCGCCGCCCTCCTGCAGGGGCGCGCGGATGCGAGGCGCACCGAGTTGGCGGTCAGCGGGCCGACCAGTGCGGCCGTACCGGTACGGCTCACCAGTACCGTGGTCATCGAGGTCATCCGAGCGGCCCGAAGCAGACTGCTCATAGCGAGCTTCGCCGCGTACGGCGTCGCCGAGGTGGTCGCCGAACTGCGGTCTGCAGCCCTCCGAGGCGTACACATCGATCTGATCCTGGAAAGCTCAGCCGAAGACGGCGGCGCCCTACGGGGATCCGCCGGGGCCGCACTCACCTTCGCCGCTCTCCGTCACCAGGCGACATTCTGGCACTGGCCGGCCGCACGACGAACCGCCAGCGGGAACTCGCACGCCGCGTTGCACGCGAAGCTCATCGCCGCCGACAGCAGGATCGCGCTGATCAGCAGCGCCAACCTCACCGACCGAGCACTGTCTCACAACATCGAGGTCGGCGTCGTGCTCCACGATCCGGAGGTGACGCGAAAACTCGTCGCGCACTTCCATGCCCTTACCGATTCCCGCACTGGCGTGTTGCAGCAACTCATCTGAGCAGGCGGCGATCAATCCCGGTGACCAGTGCAAATCCGACCCCAGCCATGATCCCTGACACCCACGAGCTGCTGCTCGGTCGTCCATGGCGGTAGCGTCCCGGATTCCCCTGACCGTGTGGAGCGGGCAGCGGTAGGTGCCTGGTGCAGGCTCGCGATGGCGCAGATTTCCGGTGTGAGGCGGGAGTAGCCGAACGCGTCGGGTCCACGGTCGGGTGTCGCAAGTAGGACAGCACGTCGGCGAGGTCGGCCAGGATGAGCAGGCCGTGGTGGCCGCGCAGCCAATACCGTGGCCCGGCGGGGCTGACCCCCGTCTCCCAGGGTGGGTTGAGGCCAGCGGTACCGGCCTGTCTAGGCCGACGCGCCGAACTCAAGGATCAGCGGCGTAGCGCCGCGGATGGATATGACTCGCCGCTTCGACCCGGTCAGGGGCATCATCACTACATGCCCCAGTCGCCGGTCAGTGATGAGATCGCCGCCTCATTAGCCCGCTTCTACCACGGCGGCGCCGGGCCTTCTCACTCGAAGCTGACCCTCGCCTTCACCTCGGGTGGCTACGCCGACGTCGCTCCGTACGACCCTAGAACCTCGTCGCCCAACAAGGAGACGCGAGTGCTCACGACCGTCCGGGCGGCCATGCGCCGGCCAGGCGGAGCTCGGAGACTCGTTGACGCGCTCTTGGTGGATCTTCGAGTTGTGGGCTTCTTCGACGGCGTTAACGAGCAACGCGGCAATGTGCTTGCGGCACAGCGCGCCTTCTCGCGTCGTGGATGGATGCTCGACGATGATGGGCATTTGTCGCCTGTTGGCATGATCGATCTCGCGACGGGTGGGCGTGAGGCCCTCGAGGAGCAGCTAGACCGGCTTCGCCGCGCCACTGACGATCCGGGTCAACTGCTGGGAACAGCAAAGGACCTCTTAGAGGCAGTTGCGAAGTTCGTGTTGGAAGAGGTGGGGATGCCGGTTCCCGGCAACCCAAGCTTCAACCACTTGTGGCACCTCGCCCGGGAACGACTTGGGATCCTTCCCGAGCAGGTTGCGGCAGACACGCCGGGAGCCAAGCACATTAAGGCGGTACTCCAGTCATCGTGGAAGATCGCGGAGCAGGTGAATGAGCTGCGATGTGTTCAAGGCGCTGGTCATGGAAGGACCTTGCCGACGGGTGTCACCGCGGAGATGGCCCTCCTCATGGTCCGAGAGGCTTGCAGCGTCGCCGAGTTCACGCTGACGACGCTGCACCGCTTATACGGTCGTTAGCCCGGGTCATCAGCTCCGACCGCCCTCCGGGCCTTCACCCTGCTCGACGGGCTGATGTCATTGCACTTCTGCCTGCCTACATCGCGCTGCCACTGTGGATCGCCGGGCACCCGTCCACCGGCCTGGATGATCTCCGTTCTGACACTTGTCAACACCCTGCTGGTGGTACTCCTACAGGTACGCGGCGCGCGGTGCCAAGACTCTCACCGGCGCCGCCCGCGCCTCCCGCCGGGCCAGCGGCGCCATCGCGCTTCTCTGCGTCCTGATGCGGATCTTCCGCAGCAGACGTTACGCCAGTCTCGGGCTTCCGGGCCCCGGCCCGGAGGCTCGGGAGGAGGCCGACAACGGTGCGGCAGCCTGCGGATCATGCTGGCCTCGTCGAGCCATGCTGACGTGGGACAACCGACGCGGTGGCTTCGGCTGCGGCGTGGGACAGCTCGGGTAGGACGTCGCCGTAGAACTTGGCGGTGAAGTGTGGGCTCGAGTGGCGGAGCCGGTTGGAGATGACTTTCATCTGGACGCCGGCGGCGAGGCCCATGGTGGCGGCGCCGTGGCGGAGGTCGTGGAGTCGGATGGGTGGTAGTCCGGCTTGGGTGGCGAGGTGGTGGAAGTGGTCGGTGACGTCGGCAGGGTGGAGCCGCCCGCCAGCGGGCGTGGTGAACACGAGTCCGGTGGCGGTCCAGGCAGCACCGGCGGCGAGGCGTTCGCGGTGTTGCCGGGTGCGGTGGGCGCGCAGCACCGCGACGGTCTCGGTGTCGAGGGCGACCGCAGCTTCGCTGTCGGTGGTTTTGGGGGTGTCGATGGTGGTGGCCCAGCCGTGTTGGACGAGTTGCCAGCGGACGGTGAGGGTGGCTGCGTCGAGGTCGAGGTCGTCCCAGTGCAGGCCGCAGGCTTCGCCTCGGCGGAGGCCGGTGAAGGTGATGAGATGGTAGAGGGCGTAGAGCCGGTCGTTGGCGTCGTGGGTGTGGTCGAGGAATCTGCCGGTGTGTTCGGGTGTCCAGATCATGACGGGGCTGGGGGTCTTGCCGGTGTCGCGCCAGGTGCGGACGCGCTGGTCGGTCCAGACGGTGGGCTTGGGTGGCCGGGCAGACGGTAGCTCGACCATGAGAGCGGGGTTGGTGTCGATGTAGCGGTGGCGACGCATCGCGTCGTTGAGGGCTTTGCGCAGGGTGGCGTGAATGACGTGCAGGGTTCTGGGGCCGACGATCCGCTGGTTCTTGACCTGGTCGCGTTTCACGGGGTCGCGGCTGGCGCGCAGGGTGGCGATGCTGGTGTTGCGCTGGGCGATGGCGTCGTACATGGCGTCGATGTGGCCGGGGCGGAGCCGGTCGATGCGCAGGTGGCCGAGGTACGGGATCAGGTACAGCCGGATGTGCCCTTCGTAGGAGCGCAGGGTGCCGGTCTTGATGTTCTTGCGCCCGGCCAGCCAGTCGTTCAGGTACGCCCGCATCGTGGGCAGTTCGGTGGGGGTGATGTCCAGGTGCAGCGCCCGCCGGACCTGCTCCGGGGTGGGGACGGGCGCGCCGGTCTTGACGGCAGTTTCGATGAGGTCACCGGTCTTGACGGTGGTGTGCGGGTCGGTGGGGTCGGGGACGGCGAGCGCCGCCCGGATGCGGTCCAGGACCGCGTCGGCGTCTGCCTGGGTGGCGTAGGGGCCGTGGCGTAGTGGGCGGCGGGTGCCGTCGGCGCGGGCAGGGATCTCGATCTGCCAGTGCCAGTGGCCGTGGGTGCGGGACCAGCCGCCGCCGGGCCGGCGAAGCTGGGGGCAGGAGCGTCCCAGTCGCCGGCCCGTGGTGGTGTCGCGGCAGCCGCAGCGTTTGAAGGTGGATCCCTTCACTCATCGTCTCCTGGATGCTTCGTATGGTGCCGCCAGCGGTGTGGGGTGTAATCCGCTGGTGGCGGGGTCGTCGCATCCACGCTCACCTTCGCGTCGGCATCAAGTCGTCGGTGGTCGTCGGTCGAAGCGGGGTCCCCGACCAGCAGGAGCTGAAGAAGGCCGGCAACCGGGACGATGATGCGGCTGCCGGCCCGGATCAGCGGTATGGGGAACTGGTCGGTGGCGGCGAGCCGGTACGCCTGGGACCGGCTGATCCCGAGCACCGACGCGGTGGCGGCGAGGGTGGTGGTCACGCCGAGGGCACGAACACGCTCGACCGTCCACACCTCTCCAACGGTGGTGGTGCTGTCGGTCGTAGTGCGGGTTGTCTGGTCAGCGGGGTTCGTTGGGCTGTTCATGATCAGGCTTCTCCTGGTTCTGAGATAGATGGCTGTGCGGTAGGAGCGGGGCAGCCCTGTCGGGGTCGACCGGCGCAAGGGTGGCTGCTCCGCCACCATCGCGCCGCTCCGGTGACAGAGGCGGTGACGTCGCGTTGGTCGGCACGGCCGGGCTCGCGATCAGCTCGGGCGGTGCCGACGACTCGACCTTGAGGGTTTTGAGGAGTTCGGATAGGCGAGTGTTGGACACGGTGTGACCGGCTGCGCGGAGGGCTTCGGCGAGTGCCGCCCGGGTCAGTGCCTGCCCGTCCGTGGCGAGCCGGTCCCGGACCTTGCGCGCCGCCGGCAGCAGCTCGCCAACGTCGCCGGACGGCTGCGCGGACGGTCCCCGGTCCGCTCTCCGCTGCCGGTCCCGTCCGCCACGTCGACGACGCCCATCCGATGAGCGAACGGTCCCGGTGCTGGATGGCTCCCCCGCCGTGACAGCGGACCGTACCGTCTCGTCCGGTCCGCTGTCCGGAGCGGTCCGTCCGGCCCCGTCCGGTTGGCAGTCCGCGACCGTTCGGGCGGTGGCGGGCGTGGCGGTGCTGGTCCGGCCGAGGGCGATCTTGACCATGACGAGGAAACCGAGCGCGGGTACGGCGGCGGCGACCCACCCGATGACCGAGGGTTCGGCCTCGACGACCTGCGCCGCCAGGGACAGCGTGACGGCGCAGGCCAGCACAGTGGCTGGGAAGACAGTGGAGGTGTGGGCGCGTTTGCGGCGGCGCAGTTCCAGGCCGGAGGCGATGGACATCAGCTCCAGGACGATCGCGTCGGCCCAGGCCAGCCAGCCGGGTTGGCCGTGCGCGGCGGCCACGTTGTGCACGTGGGTGAAGCTGGCCGCCCCCGCTGCACTGCCGATGGCCAGCATGATGACGACCTGAACGCCACCCTCGGCGCGGCTATCGCGCGGACTGGCGTCCGGGTCAGGGACCAGTGCTGTCGTGGCCCATCACCTCCTCGACCCGGACCGTGGTTCCGGTCCGTCCGTCAGTCGCAGGAGGCGGGACCGGATGGCGGACCGACCCAGCGTCGGACAACCGTCGGGACAGGGACCGGACACCGGTCGGGGACCGCCCGCAGCGGACGTGGCACTTGGACGCGCTCCCGCCGCTGTGGGAGGGGACGTCCGGTTCTCTCACGGATCTGTCAGCACCGGCCGAGCCGGTCCCGACAGATCCGTGACAGACGTCGACCTTTGCCGTCCGCTCGGCGGTAGAGGTACCGTCCGCCGCCGTTGTGCCGTCGCCGATCACGCCGCCTCACCCGTCCGGCCGGAGGCGTCCACCACGTACCCGGCAAGGTCGGCCAGGCGCAGCAGCTGCTCTCCCCCGCTGGCCACCGCCCACACCGCCTCCGCCGGGCCCAGTCCCACCGTGATGGCGTGGTCGCGGGCGCCAGTGGCGACCGGCACCGACAGCGGCACCTCGCCCAGGACGCGGCGCAGGTTGCGCTCCCGGGCGGCCGAGGGCAGCCAGAACAGCACCGGCCACGCCCGCCCGATCTTCGAGAACAGCTCCTGGTAGCCGTCCACCTTGCCGGCCAGGATCGACAACTGCTCGGCGCCGGTGTCGTACTCGACGAAGAACGGCACCTCGACACCGTTCTCGACCCACCGGCCGTAGCCGTCCGGGCGGACCCGCGGCTGATACGCCCGCACCAGGCCCGGATCATGCGGGCTGGTGAACGTACCGGCGCGCTGGCACACCGCCTCCGGCAACCACTCCACCAAGCCAGTGCCCGGATGGGTGCGGGCGTGCCCGGCCAGGTCGGTGAAGAAGCCGTTCACCCCGAGGCGGTGAGTGAGGCTGCGGGTCGAGGTCCAGCGCCGCCGCTCCACCCGGGCATGATCCCGCCGCGGTGGGCGTTCGTCCCGGCTGGCCGCGACGACCTCGGCGCCGAGCTGGTCGATGACGTAGTGGTACGGGTACGAGCCGCCGTCGGCCCGCTGTGGCCGGAACCGGGCCACCAACCGCAGCCGGTACAGGGTCCGCAGCCGCCGCTGACAGAAATCGAGGGACGGGAACAGGGCGGTCGCGAGTTGGAACGACGTCAACACGCCGTGGTCGTACAACCAGCCCAGCAGCACACGGTCACGGCCGGTCAGCTGGGACTGGACCCGAAGGACCGGATCATCCACCGGCTACCACATCCTTCCCGGGTGGGGAATGCCAGCCCCAGGGGGAGAGACCCGAGACCAGGCAGGGTCTGTCGCAGGACAAGGCTCCAGCGCTGTCGGACGGATTGACCTGCGGTGTGAGAGGAAACAGGGGGTCGGTTCGGGGGTCCGGCTGAAGACTGACGTCAACGCTGACGCCAAACCCGACGCCCGAACGGGGATCAAGCCGGAAGTCGTCACTGTCAATGCCTAGGGCAGTAGTGGAAGGTGTTGACGAAAGCACGGGAACTCCTTGGTTGAGGATGTGGAATGTGGTGCTGGTGGCGTGGTCGGGTCACCACAGCGCCGTCGGAGCGGGAAGGGCCGGTGAGATGCATCCCGGCGCCGACCCTGCCGTGGTCGCCACCGTCAGCGGTGCACGTCAGGCGGTAGCAGCAGCGAGACGAATGGACCTGGGGTAAGCGCGCTGAGGTGTTGGTGGCGGGGT
Source organism: Micromonospora sp. NPDC050200 (assembly GCF_040656135.1). NCBI lineage: Bacteria > Bacillati > Actinomycetota > Actinomycetes > Micromonosporales > Micromonosporaceae > Micromonospora > Micromonospora sp. NPDC050200. The sequence continues at coordinate 39,557 of NZ_JBFALG010000039.1, read as the reverse complement.
GGGGGCTAGCCTCTGGGGTCATGTCCGCCCCTGCGACACGTCCCTTGCTGTTCCTCGACGTGGACGGCACCCTCATCCCGCTCGGCACACCCACGGCGGCTGGGCTGGGCATGCCGCATGGCCACCCCGGGGCACCGGTCCTACCGGCCGACACCCATCCCCTGCTGCACAAGGTCGATCCAGAACACGGCCGCCGGCTGAAGGCCCTGCCGTGTGATCTCGTGTGGGCGACGACCTGGATGAGCGACGCGAACGACATGCTCGCGCCCCTGCTCGGGCTACCGGCCTTGCCGGTCGTGGACTGGCCCGACTCCGACGAGGTGGGCATCCTGCACTGGAAGACCCGTGGATTGGTCGAGTGGGCGCAGAGACGCCCCTTCGTCTGGGTCGACGACGAGATCTCCCACGCCGATCAGAAGTGGGTATCGACGCATCACCAGGCTCCGGCCCTGCTACATCGGGTCGACCCACGTCGCGGGCTGACCGAGCGCGACTTCACGGTCATCCAGAGCTGGCTCATGCAGGCGCGATAGGGCGAGTTCCATGCCACCGCAGTCACCGTGCTTGACGGGCTGTCTAACCACTCGGGACTGGCGATGGCGATCGGTGTGCCGGAACGGCGGCACCGTTCGCCGGCTGGGCCGCTCTACGAGGACGGAACGTTCGGAAGCAGGTCGTCGTCGCGTCCGGTCTGGGGTAACCCGGCGGCAGCCGCGATGGCCCCGACGGCCTCGTCCAGGCCGGCGGTCTCGGGGAGGACGAGTTCGTCAGACCAGCCCAGGACGTCATGGGCGGCGTACCAGCCGCTCATGTCCTCGGCGGTGAACTCACCGGCCTGCGGCCGGGTGAGGTGCCGGCGCAGAGTCTCCGGCAGCGACACGTCGAGGTAGCAGAACAGCGACCGGCCGCGGTGGCCGTCCCGCAGGGCGGTCAGCATGCTGCGGTAGCGGCTGCTGTGCATGATGCCTTCCAAGACCACGTGGTAGCCGTGGTCGAGGGCGAACCGGACGGTCTGCGCGATCAGGGCGGGTGCGGCGCCGCCGGGCAGATCCCGTTCGCGCAGCAGGATGCGACGCAGGTAATCCCGCTCGACCAGGGCGCAACCCCGACCGTGCCGACGTCGCAACTCCCGGGCGATGCTGCTCTTGCCCGAGCCGGAGTTACCCCGGATGCAGACGAGGATCGTGTCCGAGCTGCCCGTGCGTTCAGCGACCACGACGCCTCCTCGGCCTCAGTCGTTGCGGACGGTGAGGTCGAGGGCGACGACGGTCAGCCGGGTGAGGTCAGGAAGCTGGTCCTCGCCGAGGATGACGCCGCGCAGGTTGGCCAGCGGCGTCTTGAGGCCCTGGAGGCGACTGCCCTGCAGGTCAGTGCCGTCGAGGTGGCAAGAGTCCAATTCCAGACCGGTCAGGTCACATGACCGCAGTGCGGTTCGCGGTAGTCGGCAGGAAGACCACGCGCCGTTGGTGAGAGTGCAGTCGGTGAACGCGACCGAGCCGGCGGCGGCGACGCGGTGGAAGGTGGCGTAGTCGAAGCGGCAGCCGTCGAACAGGACGTCCTTGAGGCGTACGTCGGTGAGTCTGGTGCCGGTGAACCGGGAGCCGGTAATCGCGCACCGTTCGATGGTGATGCCGGTCAGGGTCGCGCCGGAGAAGTCGGTGCGGGTGATCTCGCAGCCGAAGAGGCTGCCAGCTTCCCAGGTGCTCCCGCTCAGGTCCACGCCGGTGATGAGGCTGCTGCGGATGCTGGCGTCCTCAAGGTGCGAGCGGTTCCACGCTGCGCCTTCGACGAGGGCCTCGGTGAGGCCGCCGGCCAGGTCCGTCGTGGTGTCGAGGTCGGCCGGTTCCAGGTCCGGGAGCAGGACCTTCACGTCGCCGATCGTGGTGGTGCGCATGTGTCCTCCACGTGTGTGGGCGCGGGGTGGGCACGCCACCCCGCGCTTCCCGTGGTGCGGGCTACTTCTTCTTGTTCCAGTTGTCCCAGCCGGGTCGGCTGTCGAACTTTCCGCGGTTGTCCCAGGTGGGGCGGTTGTCGAACTTCGCCGCATCGATTGACGCTACCGACCGCTCCGGGTCGACACCGAAGCGATCGAATTGCTCGGGTGCGGCGTTGACGAGGACCGCGAGAGCGTTGGTCATGGTGCTCCTCCCTAAGGATCAGGATGTTGGCGGCGGTCCGGGCATCGTGGCGTGGCACCGGTCAGGATCCGAGCTCGACGAGGCGACGCCTGCCAATTTCGCCCGGGACCTGCCATACCTGCTCGTCCGGCCAGTGGCGATACAACAACTGCTGCGTGGTCGTGGCGACAGCGTTCCGCAGTGGCTCGTGGAGCAGGTCGGCCAGCAGTCGTTCCTCACGCTCGGCGTTTTGAGCCATCAGAAGAACCGCCCCGACCGGCACAAGCCGGTCTGCACGCCGGTAGCCGGCCAACAGCCCACCCAGCCCTGAAGCCGGCCGCTCGTGCTCGGCGACAACGTCGCCGATCGGGCCACGGTCGACGTGTACCAGGAACCGCAGGCACCGCCCGTCCTGCAGCCAGACGCCGTACCCGTCGGCCCGCAACTGCGACAGGTCGTGCTGCCGCAACCACGCCGACGTCTCCATCGTCGCCAGCCACTGGAACAACTCGCACCGCCCCGGGTCGCGCCGCGACACCTCCACCAACGGCAGAAACAGCAGGGCATCCGCCGCACCGGGGGGCCGCTGCCCCAGCCGCAGCGGAACCGGCCGCCCCGACGCCGTCAAGGCGCGCCGGAGCACCTCTGTCCCCTCGGGCGTGACCCCGTACCACCAGGTGTGGGTCCGGTCCTCCGGCGAGCGCTCGCGGCGCACCAGTCCCGCCTCGTGCAGCCACACCAGATCCCGGTGAGCCGTCAACCGCGACACCGCGCAGACAAGCGCCACGTCCAGCGTCGACGCGGAGCCATGCTGCGCCAGGTACGACAGGATCCGCCACCGCCGCGGGGACAATCGCGCCGTGGCACCCTGGTCACCCATCCCCCGATAATCCCTCCGACTCCGACGGTCCAACATCCTGTCTCCCACAGCCGTAACAGAGAGTGATCAATGCCCCGGCCGGGAGAGTCGTAGCCGGGATCGCCCTGGACCGGAGACAGCGCTCGGCGTGGGCCGTTGAGCTAGGCGTCGGCGGGCCGTGCGAGCACCCGCATACCCAAACCGTGGTTTTGGGGCCGATTTTGGAGATCACTGTTCAGTGAATCAGCCGAAGAGCTGAGGACAGAAAGCGCGGTACGGTCAAATCAGACCGCCCAGAGTTGATCTCCACGATCGGCACCGCACTGTAGCGCTGACCTTTCGGAGGCGTCCGACAAGCCCGTCCCGATTCGGCGATAACGCGCCACGCCCCGATCGGATGGTTACTCCCAGTAACTACACTAGAGGGATCGTTGCCGCGTCTTGCTTCAGGAACGGGCTATGCGCCGAGGGCGAGCCCTTAGGGTCGGTCGCGTGGCCGAGACGCAGACCGAAGCGGACCTCTCCTACATCGCCAGCGTGACTCGGGTCCGCGCGGCGGCCGGTGCGCTCCTCCGCGATCAAACCGGCCGGGTGCTGCTGGTTCACCCGGCCTACAAGGACGTGTGGGAAGTTCCCGGCGGGACGGTGGAGCCGGACGAGTCCCCGGCGGATGCCTGCACGCGCGAGATCCGGGAGGAGCTGGGCCTGTCGATACCCGCAGGGGCGCTGCTGTGCGTCGACTGGGTGCCGGCGAGCCCGCCGTGGGACGGCGGGCTCATGTTCGTGTTCGACGGCGGGGTCCTGACAGCGGACCAGATCACGGCGATGCGCCTGTGCCCCGACGAGCTGGACGGCTTCGAGTTCGTCGAGCCGGAACGCCTGGGCGAAGTGTTGATCCCCCGGTTGGCTCGGCGGGTTGCCGCGGCGGTCGCCGCGATTGGGCGGGGTGGCGTCTACCTCGAAGACGGAACCGTGCCTATCCCCACGTAGCAAGCCGCATCGAATCGTCGGCAAGGCACGGGGCACGCCCTGCAGTGGTGGTTCCCTGCCATCGCAGGCGCCACGATCCGTGCGACGAACCCGCCTGCGGGATGCGTTGATCCGCCTGAGCCCGGGAGGCACAATCCCAGGATGATCTCGAGCGTGTTCTTCGACGTAGGTGAGACAATCGTCGACGAGTCCCGGGAGTACGGCACCTGGGCCGACTGGCTCGGCGTCCCACGGCACACCTTTTCGGCAGTCTTCGGCGCCGTCATCGCCCGCGGCTTGGACTACCGCGAGACGTTTCAGGTGTTCCAGCCCGGCTTCGACCTGGCGAAGGAGCGGCAACGCCGGGCCGACGCCGGACAGCCGGAACACTTCTCCGAGGAGAACCTGTACCCGGACGCCCGGCCATGTCTGGCGGCCCTGCGGGAGTTGGGCGTGCAGGTTGGCCTGGCCGGCAACCAGACTGCCCGAGCCGAGACCATTCTGCGTGCCCTGGATCTGCCGGTCGACGTGATCGGCACCTCGGACGGCTGGAACGTCGAGAAACCTTCGGCCGCATTCTTCGACCGCGTCGTCGCGGAGGCTGGCTGCCCCGCCGGCCGAGTGCTCTACGTCGGGGACCGGCTGGACAACGACATCCGGCCCGCTCAGGCCGCCGGACTCGCGACCGCCCTCGTACGACGCGGCCCATGGGGGCACATCCTCGACGACAAGACCGTCAGCGACCGCTGCCTCTTCCAGCTTGACTCGCTGGCCGAGCTGCCCGAACTGGTACGCAGGCACAACGAGGCGGCCGCTTAGCTCCCCGGAAGGGCAGCACGGCTGGCCGCGAGGGCGGCGATGCGGTCGTCGAGCTGGCCGCCCTCTCGGCTGTCGCCGAGTACCTGACGGACTGCTCTGACCCGCTCCAGCCCGGTGCCGTACCAGTCGGTATGCAGGGCGTCCAGGGCCTGGTTGAGGTAGTCGGCGACGCGGTCCCCATCGCTGCTGTGCGCCGAGGCCAAGTCGGCGAGGACGACGCTACGCTGCTTGGCGCCCGCTGCGGTCAAGCCAGCCAGGGACTCGGCCAGGTGGCGGGCGGCCTCGGCGTGGTCGCCAGTGGCGAGGACCGCGTAGCCGGCGAAGGAGTGCAGCCGGCCGGTGTCGTAGAAGTCGAACCATGCGGGCGCTTCGGGACGCGTCTCGAGCGCGGTGGCAGCGAGGTCGATCTGGTGGCGACTTGCCGCTCCCGCACCCGCGCGAGCTTCCACTTCCGACGCTACGCAGTGAAGCCAGGAGCGGACGGCGGGGCTGACGCCGTGCCAGGTGTGCTGGAGCGCCGCGTCGATCAGTGACCGTGCTGCGGCTGGATCATGTCCGAAGGCGGGGAGGAAGGCCATGTGGCCAAGTACGGCGGCGGCCAGAGCGTGGTCTCCGGCCTCACGGGTGGCGGCGAGGGCGACGTCGTAGCAGCGTTGGGCGACGGCGGGTTGGTTGAGATCGAAGAACGCCAGCCGTGCGGTGAGCAGCGCCGATTCGGCGAGGGCGCTGGCGAGGGTCGCCCGGCTGGTGCCGGTGGCCGCACGGACGAGTCCGCTACCGAGCTGGGTGTGGGCGTACGCGGCCTCGTAGAGCGGTCGAGCGGGGCTGGTCCAGTACAGCGTGCGCTGGCACCGCACGATCTCGGCGTACGCGTCTGGATCTATGGCCTTGGCTTGGGCGTACGCGGCCTGCGGATCGAGTGACAGCAGGGGCGCCACCAGGGGAAGCATGCTGGCGCCGAACAACGCGCGCAGAACAGTTGCCCGGTCCCAGCCGGTTTCGTCGCCTCCAGTGATCATTTCCCACAACCTCCTGAACTCGTGCAGTGTCTCCGCCTGCGGACGCATCGCCAGCTCGTCCGGGGTGAGAAGACCGAGCTGGCTCGCCGGCTTGTCGAAGATGGCCACAAGGTGCTTGCGGTAGCGCGGGTCAGGCCACCGTTCACCGGTTTCCCATCGCCGCACCGTGTTGGCGTTCAGCCCGGTGTCGATCTCCCCGGCATGGCTCATTCCCGTGCGGATGCGCTCGGCGACCTCCTCGTAGGACCAGCCCCGCTGGAGCCTCTCCCACGCTAGCCGCCGATTGGCGGGGTAGCGCCGTCCGGCCATGCGAGCACCTCCGTACGTCCTCTGTCGACAACGGTCACGTTAGCCATCACCGCTACGGGCCGTCACTACCTGGTTGCGAGCGGACGGGTCGTGGACGGTACCGATCGGGTCCGCTGAACGGTTCGCTGTTAGCGAGCATCGACGGACGCTGCCGGCCGGCTCCAGCTCACCAAACCCAATGTCATCGACGCCAGGGGATTCACGGTGAAGAAATCGGACAAGACGACCAACAAGCAGGCGCCGCTTGTTGTGGCGGCGGCCGGAGGTGCAGTCGTGAGGTTGATTCCTCGTCCGCGTACTGCCATCGGGGCTGCGCGGGCGGGTGACCGGCGGGGTGCTCCCAGCCGCCGCCTCACCACGGCGGGCCCGCCGGCGCCTCGGCGGGCCCGCCACGACTGGACCAACCAGCGGGAATCAACCGCAACTCGTCGGACGGTGACGTCATGACCGTGTACGTCTCGCGGCACGCCTCCACGGATGCGACGGGTGGGCCCAGTCCGGCGGTGCAGCCCCGCATACCGGCGACCGGCCGGGCAAAGGTCTCCCAGACCGAGCCCCTCCTGCTCACCTTCGTGTGGCAGCGCATGCTGTCGCAACCAGCTCAAGCCGGTGGCCGCCGGTGACGGCGCGGGTGTTGGTGACCGGCGCGGCCGGCTTCATCGGCTCGCACGTCGTCGACGCGCTTCTCGCCCGGGGCATGCAGGTGGTCGGCCTGGACCGCCGCCGCCTCGGCCAGGACGCCCTCGCCGACGAGAACCTGTCAGCGCCAGCTGGCAATCCGCTGTTCACACCGCTCTGCCGGGATCTTGCCACCGACCGGCTTGATGACACTCTCGAGGGCTGCGACATCGTGTTTCACCTGGCTGCCCGGCCAGGCGTCCGGCCCTCCTGGGGTACGGAGTTTCACGACTACGCCCAGTCCAACGTGCTCGGCACCCACCGACTGCTCGACGCGTGCGTGCGATCGGGCGTACGGCGGTTGGTCTACGCCTCGTCGTCGAGCGTCTACGGCCCGGCGGAGCGGCCCAGCCGCGAGACCGACCCGACCTGTCCGGTGTCGCCGTACGGGGTGAGCAAGCTCGCCGCCGAGCAACTGTGCCTGGCCTACGCCCGTCGCCCCGACAGCCGGCTCAGCGTCGTGGCGCTGCGCTACTTCACCGTGTACGGACCACGGCAGCGACCCGACATGGCCATCGGCCGGCTGCTGTTCGCGGCCTATACCGGCCTGCCGGTCACCCTGTTCGGCGACGGCAGCCAACGCCGGGAGTTCACCTACATCACCGACGTTGTGTCCGCGACGATCGCTGCCGCTCACATCGATACCCGCTGCGCCGTGGTGAACATCGGCGGCGGCGCGAGCGTATCCATGCGCGGCGCCATCCAGGAGGCGTCCACGGTTACCGGACGGCACATCCCGGTTCAGGTAGCCGACGCACAGCCCGGCGATGTTGCCTCCACGTCCGCGGACCTGACCCTTGCCGGCCGGCTGCTCGGCTACTGGCCCACCGTCGGCCTCCACGAGGGCATGGCCCGGCAGTCCTCCTGGCTGGTCAATCTCTCCCGCGACCGGCTCGCGGCCTTCACCTCCTGACCTTGAAGGAAGCCTCTCATGATCGTCTTGACAGCGGACTCCGCGAGCGAGTTGTTCACCGCCGCCTGCCAGGCAGTACTGCTCAACGGCCGCATCGCCTGCCCGCGCGACTTGATGACCACCGAGGTCATCGGCGCACACCTGTGCCTGACCAATCCTCGGCGCCGGCTGGTCTCCGTGCCGCCCATACGCGTCATCAACCCGGCATTCGCCGTCGCCGAGGCGCTGTGGATCCTCTCCGGCTCGGACGACCCGTGGATCTTTGACTTCAACGACAACCTGCGCCGCTACGCGGACGACGGAATCCTGCAGGGCGCGTACGGGCCACGGATCCGCCGATGGGGCGGCAGCCTCGACCAGCTCGACGCGGCCGTCCGGAAGCTGACGGCCGACCGGGACTCCCGACAGGCCGTCGTCCAGATCTACGACCCGGGACGCGACCACCGCGGCTACCGCGATGTGCCGTGCACTCTCGGGTACCGGTTCCTGATCCGGCAGGGCCGACTCGAGATGCACACCACCATGCGCAGCCAGGACCTGTGGCTCGGCCTCCCGTACGACATCTTCGCGACCACGCTCCTGCAGGAACTGATGGCCGGCTGGCTCGGTGTCGAGGTCGGCGAGTACCACCACCACGTTGACTCGCTGCACCTGTACGCCGAGCACGCGCCAGCCGCCGCCGAGTGCCTTCACCACGAGCCGACCGTCACCGAGATGGATCCGCTCGGCGTGGACTGGCACAGCCTGGACGCAGTCCTCGCCCGGATCATCGGTGGCGACAGCGACCTGTCCGACGGCACCCCGTGGGACACGTTCGGACAAGTGCTTGCCAGCTACCGGACCTGGAAGCTTGGCCAGCGGGACCTGGCGCGCAAGCTCGCCCACGACACACCGGGGCCGCTCGGCGCTGCCCTTGTCGCCTGGTATCAGCACCTCACCCAGCCGGCTCTCGCCTTGGCGGAGTTGGCATGACCGCGGCTGTGGTGCTCGGGCTGTGCGCGTACACGCACGACTCGGCGGCGGCGCTGCTGGTCGACGGCCATCTGATCGGCTTCGTCGAGGAAGAACGGCTCGACGGGGTCAAGCACAGCAAGGCCTACCCTGCACACGCTGTCGCCTGGCTGCTCGACGAGGCCGGGCTGTCGCCGTCGGACGTGACAACGGTGGCGTACAACTTCGACGGACGCCGCTACCTGGGAGCACTGGGCCAACTGCCAAGTCATCTACGGCAGGCTGCCAGCCGCGCCCGAGCCGTACCACGGGCTCGCAGCTTCACCACGGTCCACCGCCGCTACCAGGCCCGGATGCGAGACCTGGCCGAGCGGTTCCCGCGCGCTCGACTGCAACCGGTGCCGCACCACCGGGCGCATGCCCTATACGCCTTTGCCGCCGCCGGTGTGGACGACGCGGCAGTCCTGATCGTCGATAGCCTCGGCGAGTTGCAGACCACCACCACCTGGCACGCCCGTCAACGCAACTCGCGGCTCAGCCTCGACCTGGCACACGCGATCGACGACCCGGCCTCCCTCGGCTACGCCTACGGTGCCGTCACCGAACACCTCGGCTGGCGGCGCGGTGACGAGGAAGGCACCGTGATGGCGCTGGCCGCCCTCGACGACCCCGCCCGGTTCCGAGAGCTGATGTCCCGGGCGATCCGGCTCACCACCGACGGGTTCACCCTCGACCCAGCGCTGATCGCCCTGCGGGTGCTCGCCAGCCGCTACGGCCGGGTCACACCCGCGTTCACCGCCGCAACGTGCCCGCCCCGCACGCCGGCGGCACCGGTAGAGCCTGTGCACGCCGACCTGGCCGCTGCGCTGCAGGAACGCACCGAGCAGGTGATGCTGCATCTCGCCGCGCGCGCCCGCCGGCTGAGCGGCTCAGGGCTGCTCTGCCTGGGTGGTGGAGTTGCGATGAACTGCGTCAGCGCCGGCCTCATCGCCCAGGCCGGCATCGTCGACGAGGTACATGTACCGCCCGCCCCCGGCGATGCGGGCACCGCGATCGGCGCCGCCGCCCACGCCTGGCTCGACGTGACCGGCCGCCCACCCACCGGCCTCCGCCATCACTGCTACCTCGGCCCCGCCTATCCCGACCTGGCACTACCGGCAGCACCACGCGCGGGGCTGCACGCGAGCCGACCCTCCGAACCTGTCCACCACCTGGCCCGCAAGTTGGCCGACGGGGCGATCGTGGGGTTGTTCACCGGCGCGCTGGAGGCCGGCCCACGGGCACTGGGGCACCGGTCGATCCTCGCCTCTCCCCTGGAGGCCGGCGTGGTCGAGCGGCTCAACGCTACCGTCAAGTTCCGCGAACCATTCCGACCTTTCGCCCCTGTCGTCCTCGCCGACAAGGCCACCGACTACTTCCGGCTGCGCCAACCGTCGCCATACATGTCGCTCGCAGCGCCGGTGACCGAGCTGACCCGCGACAAGCTACCCGCAATCGTGCACGTCAACGGCACCGCCCGGGTCCAGACCGTCACCCGCGAGCAGCACCCCTTCCTCGTGGACGTTCTCACCCGCTTCGGCGAGCTCACCGGCCACCCCGTGCTGATCAACACCTCACTGAACATCAAGGGCAAGCCGATCTGCGGCACACCGGAGATGGCCTTGGACTGCCTCACAGAATCCGGCCTGGACGCGCTGCTCATCGAAGGCTGGTGGGTGACCAAGTGAGAATCGGCTACAGCTTCTGGGGATTCCTCGGCCCCGGCATCACCGACACCCCGGACGGAGGCCGCAGCCACCGCCGGACCTTGGTCGACGGGCTACATACGGCCGGCCATGACATCGTCTTCCTCCAACCCAACCGAGACCTGTGCGAGGCCGGCGACGACCTCACCGGCCACTACCGCTGGGACGTCGGCCTGCCCGACATCGACGTGCTGTTCCTCGAATGGCGCTGGCCCATTCCCGGCCGTAACACCACCGTCTGCGGGCGACCCGGCCACACCTGCGACCTGCATCGACAGGTCGAACTGCTTGACCACTACACCCACCAGGTCGGCACCCCGACGCTCCTGTGGGACAAGGACCGCCGGCTGCCCGCAACGGACCCCCTCCGCCGTGCCCACAACGTGACCGTTTGTGAACCCGCTCTGCACCCGACTCCGGGCGCGGTGCCACTGCTCTTTCCCGTGGCCGACACTGCCATCGACGCCGCTGACCCGGCTGCGCTGGCGGCCCTGCCCCGCCGCACCCCGCTGGTCTACGTCGGCAACCAGTACGACCGCGACCACACGTTCGACACCTACTTCGCGCCGGCCGCCGCGCAACTGCCCCACCTGATCGCGGGCAAGTGGGCCGACACCAGACGCTGGCCGAATCTGAACTTCATCGGCCGAGTCCCGTTCCCCAGGGTGTCCGCGATCTACGCCGACGCGCTCGCCACCGTTCTACTGCTGCCTGCCCGGTATGCCGAAGCAGGGCAGATGACCCAACGGATCTTCGAGGCCGTCCTTGCTGGCTGCGTGCCCCTGTTGCCCGGTGATGTTCGCGGCGCCGATGCCCTTGTTCCCTCGTCGCTGATCGTCCGCGACGCCACGGACGTGCGGCACCACATCGGCTGGCTCAGCGAGATCGCCGGCACCGGTGACCATGCCAGCCTGATCGCGGTGTGCCTACGGCACCTGGACCCGTTTCGGCTCTCGACCCAGCTTGAGGTGCTCACCTATCTGCTGCATCACCCAGAGTCGGTGCTGTCATGACCCACCGTGTCACCACCGGACGAGCGCACTACACCTTTACCCTGGAGAACCATGGACAGGATCGCCATCATCGGCTGCGGCGGCAGCGGCAAGTCCACCGTCGCGCGCCAGCTGGCCCGGATCCTCGACGCGCCGTTGACGCACCTCGACGCGACCTACTACGACGAGCACTGGAAGCCGCTACCGCAAGACGAGTTCGCCGCCCAGCAGGAGAAACTCGTCGCTGGCGAACGATGGATCATCGAAGGCAACTATGCCGGTACCCTGCCGATCCGGCTTGCCGCCGCCGACACCGTGATCTTCCTCGACCTGCCGGCCGTGACCTGCCTATGGGGCATCGCCCAGCGCCGCTGGCGCTACCGGGGCGGGCAACACCACCAGGACGGCGTCTACGACCGCATCACCTGGAACTTCGTCCGCTACATCCTCGGCTACCGGCGCACCATGCGCCCGCGAGTCCAGAACCTCATCCGAGAACACGGACCACACGTCCACCTGATCACCCTCACCAGCCGCCGCCAGGCCGCCCAACTGATCAAACGCGTCCGCGACGAGCATCAGCCCGTGACCTGACCGCCGCGGAACGGGAGGCGACGAATGTCGGCCAACCCGTTCCTTGACCCCACGCTGGTCCACGGCGACCTCTACCGGGGCGACGGCCGGCTCGCCGACCGCACCCACGCGCTGCATCGCGCCAAGATCAGTGGAAGCGACGTCGCCGATACGATCGCCGGCCTGCTCGCCGCCCGGGTCCCGGCCGGGGCGGACGTGCTCGACATTGGTTGCGGGCGCGGCACCACAACCCTGCGCCTGGCCGACCGGCTCCGGCCCCGCCAGCTCGTTGCCGTCGACGCCTCGGCCGCGCTACTCCGCACCACCCGCGACCGCCTCGGCGCCACTGGCGCGTTGGGCTCAGTGGTCTGCGCTGACTTCCACCACCTGCCGCTGCCGGACAGCGCGGCCGACGCCGCGGTCGCCGCCTTCTGCCTGTACCACTCCCCGACGCCAGATCTGGCTGTAGCGGAGATCGCCCGCTGCCTACGCCCCGGCGGCGCCGCTGCCCTGGTCACCAAGTCTCTGGACAGCTACGCCGAACTCGACCACCTGGTCCAGGCTGCCGGCCTCGACCCGGACGCCACCAGCCGACCGAGCCTCTACGAGAGCTTCCACAGCGGCAACCTGCACACCATCACCGCCACCCATCTGACCGTCCTCGACATCCAGCACGAGCAACACGTCTTCCACTTCGCGGACGCCACGCACCTCGCCCGCTACCTCACCACCACACCCAAATACCGGATCACCCTGACCGGCGGGATTCTCGCTCTCGCAACGACCCTCAAGCAGCGGCTGGCCCCACCGCCCTACACAGCCCGATCCACCGTCAGCTACGCCGTGGCGGTGCGGCCGTGAGCGGCGATCTCTTCGTCAAGCGGTACGACGACCCGGAACGCTGCGCCGCCGCTGCCGCCCACCACGCCTGGCTCGTCGGCCTGGGCTCCGGCGTACGCCTGCCCGCGCTCGTCGCCCGTGGTACCCGACATCTTGTGTTCGAACGGCTGTCGGGGCATATACCCGGCGTCGAAGATCTTCCGCGAGCCGCAGCAGCCCTGGGCCGCCTTCACGCTGCCGCACACCGGCAGGAGCTTCGGGCCGCGTGCCTCGATCGACCTCACACCACCTCGACCGGATTCGTGATCCCCGACTTCGCAAGCCCGCGTCAGGCGGCCCTGCACCTCGCCGCCGCGGCGGCGGGCATCCACGCATCGGTCATCGACGCCGTACTCGACAGAGCCGGGGAGTCCGTGACGTTCTACAAGGACCCGAACATCCGGAACTACCTCGCGAACGGCAACGAGGTCGCCGTCGTCGACTTCGACGACCTCACGCTCGCTCCCTTCGGCTACGACCTGGCCGGCCTCCTGGTCACCGCATCCATGACCTACGGCCGCCTCGCCGACCGATCGATCACTCGCTGTCTGCGCGCCTACCGAGTCGCTGTCGCGCCCCGTATCTGCAGCCTGGCCGACCTGAAACGGCACGCCGAGCTGCACCACCTGCTGACTCTGCGATATCTCGGCCGCAACGGCTACCGGCACCCCTGGCCCACAGTCCGGCCCTGGCCCGACCCGTTCCTCACCGAACTGCCCCAAGAAGGAACCCCCGTATGACCCCGACAACCGAACTCGTCATCGCCCGCCACGGCGAAGCTGCCTGCAACGTCGCCGAGATCGTTGGCGGCGAACAGGGCTGCACCGGCCTCACCGACCTCGGCCGGAACCAGGTGGAGCAACTCGCCGCCCGCCTGACCGCCGAACACAGCCGCCGGCCCTATGCCGCCCTCTACGCCACACCCCGACTGCGCGTCACCCAGACCGCCGAGATCATCACTCAAGCTCTCCACTTGCCCGCCACCATCGACCCGGACCTCCGCGGCCCTGACCACGGCGACGCCGACGGCCGGCCCTGGGTCGACATCAAGACCTCCTTCCAGGGGCCTCCCCAACACAGGCCCGACCGCCAGTACGCTTCCGGCTCCGAGACGTGGAACAAGTACCTCGACCGGGCAACGACAGCACTGCAGAAGATCCTCGCCCGCCACGAGGGTGAACGGATCCTCATCGCCGCCCACGGCGAAACCATCGAAGCTGCCCACAGTCTGCTCCTCGGCCTACCCCGCAACGCCTGCCTGCGGCTCGGCTTCGTCACCGACCACGCCTCCATCGCCCGGTGGCAGCGGCCCACCAACCGCTTCGGCCGCACCATCTGGCAACTCGTCAGCCACAATGACATCCGACACCTCCAACCCCGCCATGGCTGACGTCAACGTTCACCTCGCGCTCTGCCAACGGCTTCTCGACGCCGACGCCGAGCCTGTGACTTCGCACCCCGGGCACGCTGGCACTCGCGCGCTCCGCGCCTCGACGGCTGCACACGGAGACGTCATTGTCAAGATCCATCGCAGCCTGGATCGACACCATCAGGAAGTCCACGCCTACCGGACCTGGGTTCCGGCTCTCGGAGACAGGGCACCCCGACTGCTCGCGACAACCGACGACCCACCAGCCATCGTCATCACCGCGGTAGCGGGAGCCCCGCTCACCGAGCGGCAGCTGGACGTCGAAGCTGAGCAGAGCGCATACCGGCAGGCAGGACAGCTACTCAAGACATTGCACGCCACTGGACCGCCCCGCCCGGAACCCGACTGGACAGCCTGGCTTGCCGAACGCGCCGAGTATTGGATTTACCACGCCGGGGACCGCATCACCGCCGCCCTCCGGACCGAGGTACGCGCCCACATGCGAGCCCTTCGAGATCTGGCGCCGTTGCCCGCCCTTCCCTGCCACCTCGATTTCATGCCCCGCAACATGATCTACGGCGACGACGGAGCCGTCAGGCTGATCGACTTCGAGCACTGCCGCTACGACCTACCCGCCCGCGACCTCGTACGACTCGCCACTCGGGTCTGGCCCCACCGCCCAGACCTGCGCGCGAGCTTTCTCGATGCATACGGCCAGCTCGACGCAGTCGACAACGCGGTACTGAAGCATTGCGCCCACTTCGACTTCCTCACGAGCTTGGCGACAGGCAGCTGCCACATCGACCGCGAAGCCGGCCAACAGCAACCTCACCATCGGCGCGCCGATTAGCCCGCAGGCGCATTGGTCTCGGCACGGCAACAGCCCGGGACATGCCCCCTGCGCCAGCCCGCACGTCTACCAACGGTGACAGAGCCTCGTCCGCACTGGCGCCCACTTGGCGGCAGATCCGTGCACGGAACTTGAGCAACGGTCGGCGGAGAATTGGCGGCGCCCGGGCCGTCGCTGCGATATGCTACTTGGCTCGGCTCGAGGTCCGAGCGTGGCGTACGCCATCAACGACTCGTAGACCGGGCCGATATGCAGATCTTTTCCCTGGCTCAGCTGCGCGAGACCGACGAACGTAGCCAGCGTTTCACTCCGCTGGGTCTCGGCTTAGATCGCATGCTGACCCCCGAGTCCGCCGCCGCCCACCACCAGGAAACGGTTGCCCAGATTGGCCTCGCGGACGCCGTGGCGCAGGGCACGCGCGATGCCTTCGAACGACTGCGCAACGTCCACGCGTACGGGGTGCTGTGCTACGAGATCTACACTCTGGTCAACGACCACGCGCTGCTGGTCATCGAGCAGGCTCTGCGGGATCGGTTCATCGACTTCCACGACGGCTCATGCACCTTCGTGAGTCGCGATGGCCGAGAGAACACGATCGCCATCGGCAGGTACGAAGACGTATACAAGGCGGCCAAGCGATTCTCCCCGGCCCGCGGCTACCGGCTACGTGTAGGGTGCGGTCCAGCGACCGTCGAGTTCAACGGCATGCTCGACGGCTTGCGCAAATGGGCACGGGCCACTGGACTGCTTCGCGGGCAACGCAATCGCCAAATCGAGCAACTGCTCGCGAAGCTACGCAACTCCGTCGCCCACCCCTCGTCGACGCACCTGCTTACTCCAGTCGACTGCGCGGTGACGTTGCGCGACTTGGCCGAGTTCATCAACCAGCTTTGGGGAGTACCCACGCCGGGCGGACGTCTCTACCCCGCACCGGCCGAACGCGACGTGCTGTTCATCGGCTGGAATGCCAACGGGAGTATGACTCTCGCTCCAGCCCACCACCTCACCGCCGGCTTGGTTCCTCTCGACGACATCGAAGAGTGCGCGATCGTCCGCGGCTTCTTCAATCCGGGAAGCCGCCTGGAGGACCCCGACCTCCACTACTTCAACAGTCGATACGAGAACACCCGACTACCTTCGGAGTATCTGTGGGGCCCAGGAATCCCCACCGAAGCCGCCGCCTGGCTCGCCACCACCCAGCCGACATGGGACTCTGTGGACCTACTTGACCAGGTCTTCGCTATCCGGCACGACCGCGACCGCGTATACCGACCCATGAAGCCCGGTGTTGTCGCGTTGCTCGACCCAGCCGACCAGACCGGCCATTGGTACCTCGTCCAAGCTGATTACCCTCAGGATGCCTTCGTCCACATCCGGCAGCTCTTGGCAGCCAAGCCAGGGTGCAGCCCATCCGGTGAACGCACGACATGTCCAGTCGAGATCCTTGACCAAGGCACCGTCGGGGAACTCGTCGGGCGCGGCCATCTCGCCCCGACAAGCACCGCACTGCCTCCGTCCTTCTGCCTTCGCGACGACATTCCGTCCTGGCAACCGGCGCCACAACGCACCAACCGCGAGCCGACGCCACGTGGCAGGAGCAACCGCCGCCGTATTGGCTCCGGATAGCTCTGCATAGGGACCGGATCGCGACATGAGAGTACGACAGGCAGATCGCAAAATAGCCTGCGGAGTGCTTTGTCCGCTGGCTCGAGGGGAAGTACAGCCACAAGGCGGGGTAGCTTGTCGATAATAGTCGCTGCGCCTTGCGAAAGCGCATAGGTCGCAGAAGTAGAGCTTGTTCGAGCACCTCTACTTCTGCGAATGCATCAGGTGGCTCCCGAGAGGCCCTCTGTCCACGCCGACAATTTTCTTATGTATTGCGCTGGTTTGCCGGGAAGTCCCGCAGGCGGGCCTCAATTTCGTCCTTGATCTCGTACAACTTCAGCAACAAAAGTTGCTCTTGAGTGGATGATTTACCGCCCGGCTTGCTTTTGATCTCGGCTATACTCTCCGACAGAACGCTCAGGCAAATATTGGCAGCACCTTCGAAGCCATTAAAAAACTCATCCTCAAAGAGGGCCCTATTACGCTCTCTTACTCCGTCCGCGACATTACGCACAAAATCCTTCACGCTGGACACTCTAACCCACCTGGTCAAGTTGGCCTACATTGCGTCATTCGTGCTGCTATCTCGTTGCGGCAAGCATGCGGGCGCAACTGGCGGGACTTTGCGTTTGCCCTAGCGTCAGACATGCTCCCCCTTCCGTTGCCGCCATCATGCATCTGGTTCCTGAAGTCGACACTTTGGATAGCGCGAAGCGGCAGCCGAAATTTTCGAAGCAGATAGCCATGCTTTGGCACCACCATCGACAAAAGCAGACACTCCACACGGTCGATGCTTGCTCCTCAAGGTGCCAGACCCACGGCGGCGTCCCACGGCATTCGCTTACTGCGGTCCCCCTACCTTCGGACTTCGGGCATAGGTCCGACCGAAGGAGGGAGGTCGATCAACCGGTGACGTGCGGTGCCCGCCGCCGGGACCCTCCACACACTCTCGTGCGGCCAGTACCGTTGCAGCAGGTCGACGGTGGTCACCGCGACCGGTGCCCGCAGCGGCCGGCTCACCAGGTCCGCCAGCAGGTTGGCTTCTCGGGCGGCGTCCTGGGCGATGACCAGCACCACGCCGACCGGCACGATCGGGTCGGTACGCCGGTACCCGGCCAGAACAGCGCCGAGGCCGGCAGTCGACTGCTCGCGTTCGGCGATGGCATCACCGGCCGGGCCGGGATCGATGTGCACCAGGAACCGCATGCACCGGCCGTCTTCCAGCCACACTCCGTACCCGTCAGCGCGGAGATGCGCCAGGCCCCGCTCCCGCAGCCACACCGACGTGTCCATCGTCGTCAGCCATCGGAACAACCCACACCGGCCCGGATCCCGCCGAGAGGTCTCCAGCAGTGGCAGGAACAGCAGGGAGTGCGCAGCACCCCAGTACCGCTGCCCCAGACGCAACGGCACCGGCCGCCCCGACGAGACGAGATCACGGCCGAGCAGGTCGACGCCCTCCCTCGTGATCCGATACCACCAGGCATGCGCCCGGTCCTCCGCCGACCGCTCCCGGTCCACCAAACCCGCCGCGTGCAACCAGGTGAGGTCCCGGTGCGCGGTCAACCGCGGCACCCCCACCACCACTGCGACGTCACTCGTCCTGGCCATGCCGTGCAATGCCAGGAACGACAGGATCCGCCACCGCCGAGGAGTCAGCTCACGACCACCGGCCACCCATCGATGATCCCCTACCCGTCGACGCCCCACCATCTCGGCGGCCCGTCGCCGCGGTGGCGCCCCCGAGGGAACTCCCGCACCCTCAAAACGGGGTTTGTGAGGCGTTTTCCATGATCACTGTTCACCAAATCAGCCGAAGAGCCGACGATGAAACACTCAGAACCGGCAAACCGCACCCACCACGATCGGCCCGTCCCTCGGCACCGAGCCCTCTGGGACCACCCGCCGAGCTGATCCTGGAACCACCGACAACGCCAACCGGGCCACCCATCCGCCCCGCGTCGGTAGCCACAGACCGGCGTCCCGGAGCACCCCGCCGCGTCCCACCGGAACCGCCCCGGTCCATCGGCTCCCGAGCACCCACCGAGCTACCACTACCCGCCAGCAGACACGAAAAAGGCCCCGACCCAGTGAGAACCACCAGGTCAGAGCCTTGATCGTTGGTGCGCCGCCAGGGACTCGAACCCCGAACCCGCGGATTAAGAGTCCGCGGGCTCAACACGTACGGATGAGCACCGGCTCACCGGTGAGTCTCCGGCTGGACCGGGCGTGCGTCCGGGGGCGGTGCGGCGGCTGACACCGCCTGGACGAGGGTGGCCAGCGCCGTGGCGAGGCGGTCGATGCCGTCGGTCGGTGGCCCGCCGGGCTCGATCATGTAGGTGTCGCGCCGGATCTCGACCATGAGGGCGGTGACGGCGGGCTGCTGCCGGTAGTGCTTGAGCGGCACGTAGCAGCCAGCAAAGGGGGTGTCCAGGTCGATGTCCCCGAAGCCGGCGAAGGCGTCCCGGGCGGCGTTCACCAACTCCGGTGGGGTGTGGAACGAGTCGGTGCCGAGGCAGATCGCCGGACGTGGACCGTCGCCGTGCAACTCGTACGGCAGCGGCCGGCTCGGGTAGGAGTGGAGGTCGATGATGACGGCGCGGCCGGTGGCGACCAGCCGCGCGTCGACCAGGTCGGCCATGGCCGCCGCGTACGGTCGGTAGTGCTGAGCCAGGAGAGCCTCGTCGCGGGCGCGGTCGTCGTGGCGCAACCGCTGGCCGTGCGCGGTGCGGGTGTAGACGGCGGCCATGCCGACGGCGCCCATCTCCTCACGCTCATCGGGAAAGCGTTCGGGATCCACCACCAGGCGGGAGTAGCGATTCTCCAGTACCCAGGGTGTGCGGCAGGCGGCGTCGGCGGCCCGAGCGGCGAGGAGTCCGGTGTGGGCGTCGGTCATCTGGTCCAGCTCCGCGGCCAGGGCGTCGTCGTCGAGGACGATGCTGCGCCGGGCGGCGGCGGTGAGCGCGCGGGAGCCGTGCGGTACGTGCAGGACCACCGCGGAGGACGCCGCGCCCGCCAGCACCCGGTAGACGCCGTCGTCCGACATGCTCCGCCTCCCGTGACCCTGGCGTTCCTTGATCAATTCAACGGAACGGTACCAGCGGATCAGCGGGCTTGACCGCCGGCCACCGCTGCCGGGCCGGCGGACGGGTCATCAGCGGGTGGCGTCAGGGTGCCCGACCATGCTGGAGCCGCCGCCGCTGCTGCCGGACGAGCTGCCGGCGACGCCCGACCCGTCGTCCTCGGTGACCACGTCGGGGCGTGCGTCGGTGTCGTCCGGGGCCGGGACGTCGGTGTCCGCCTCCGCCTGGACGAGCCGGGCCTGGCCGGCCTCGTCCTCGGCATGCTCCGGGTCGACCGGCAGCTCACCGTCACGCGCCTGGTACCCCACGGTCGTCTCCTGTCGGTGACGTATGTGTCCGGCGACGGCTACCCGGCGCGTCGGGGGTGAAACCTCAGCTCCGGGCCGCTCCGGACAAGGCGCCAGACGCGGGTGGCCGAATCTCGCGGGCGCGTGCGGCGGCGCGGATCAGCCGGGGTGTACGGGCGGCGCGAGCGGGTAGGCAGGCCCCCGACCGGCTGCCCCACAGCACCACGCCCGGGCCGCAACCGCAGATCAGGGGGTGCGACCTATGCCGCTTCCGCACGCATCACCCGGTCACCGCGAGGTGCCGTCGCGCCGGCCGCACGGCCGATGAGCCGGGTCCGGAACCTGCGCGTCCGCCCCGACCTGCTCTACGTGGCGAGTGGGTGGAGCACGCTGGTCACCGACGTGCGCGGCCGGATCACCGGAACGGACCCGCAGGGCTTCTTCGCACGCAACACCCGGGTGCTCAGCGCCGAGCGGCTCACGGTCGGCGGTCGCGAGCCGGTTCCGTTCAGCACGGCGAACGTGCAGGGCCACGCCCAACTGTCGTACGCCGAACTCGGCGACGGCGAGGCGCTGCCCTCCCGGGCGGCCTACCTGCTGATGGAACGCTTCGTCGGCGAGGGGCTGCGCACCAGGTTGACCGTGGTCAGCTACGCCCAGCAGCCGCTGACCCTGCCGATGCGGATCCACCTCGCCGCCGACTTCGCGGACACCAGTGAGGCCGAGACGGGCCGCCGTCTGCAGTTCGGCGACGTCGACGCGAGCTGGGATCCCGGGGAGCAGGAGCTGCTCCTGACCTACCTGCGCGACGACCTCGACCGGGCGGTGGCGATCCGGGTACGCGCCGAGGCGCCGGTGCGGTACGCCGACGACGCGCTCGCTGTCGAGGTCACGGTGCCGCCGGGCGGAAGCAGCCGGGTGGAACTCGTCGTCGAGCCCGTCTTCGACGGGCAGCGCCTGGCCGCCCCGCCGCCGAGCTTCACCGGCCCCGTCGATGCCGCCACTGCCGCCGGCGCCCGACTCGCCCGCGAACTCACCCGGCTGAGCAGCACCAACTTCGACGTCACGGCGGCCTGGCGGTGCGCGGTCGACGACCTGACCGTGCTGCCGCTCGGCGAACCGGCCGGGCCGACGGCGCCGATGGCCGGGCTGCCGATCTACCAGGAGATCTTCGGCCGGGACACGATGACCGCGTCCTGGCAGGCCCTGCTCGCCGGGCCGACGATGCTGGCGGACAGCCTGCGGCTCAACGCCCGCCACGTCGGGCGGCGCATCGACGACGGCAGCGACGAGGAGCCGGGCAAACCGCTGCACGAGGCCCGCCTGGGCCCGGTGTCCGTGCTCGGGCTCAACCCGTTCAGCCACTACCACGGCGACTGGTCGACGGCGCCGGACTTCCTGGTCTTCCTCGGGCAGTACTTCGCCTGGACCGGGGACCTCGACACGGTGCGGGACCTCCTGCCGACGGCGCGCCGCGTCCTCGACTGGATCGACCGGTACGCCGACCTGGACGGGGACGGCTTCCTGGAGTACCACTGCCGCGCCCGGTCCGGCCTGAAGAACCAGGGGTGGAAGGATTCGGACACCGCCATCGTCGACGAGCACGGGCGGGTGGTGCCGAACCCGATCGCGACCAGCGAACTCCAGGCGTACTGGTACGCCGCGCTGCGGCACGCCGCCGTGGTGTTCACCGCGACCGGTCACCCGGCGCTCGGCGCCACCCTGCTGGCCCGGGCGAGGGCGTTACGTCGCCGCTTCCACCGGGCCTACTGGATGCCCGACGCCGGCTGCTACGCGATGGCACTCGGGCCGGACAAGCAGCAGGTGCGGTCGGTCAACTCCAACGACGGCCACCTGCTGGCCACCGGCATCGTGCCGACGCGGGTCGCTCCCCTGGTGGCCCGCCGGCTGCTCGCGCCCGACATGTTCAGCGGCTGGGGCGTGCGTACCCTGTCGGCGGCGCATCCGGCGTACAACCCGTTCAGCTACCACCGGGGCAGCGTGTGGCCGGTGGAGGCGGGCACGATCGGGGTCGGCCTGGCTAGGTACGGCTGCTGGGCGCAGCTGCACCGGCTGGCCGAGGGGATGTTCGCCGCGGCGGCGCTGTTCGAGGAGCACCGCCTGCCCGAGGTGCTCAGTGGCCTGCCGCGCGACGACGCCCATCCGCATCCCGGCGTCTATCCCAACTCCTGCTCGCCGCAGGCGTGGTCCGCCAGTTCGGTGATCATGCTGATCCAGGCGCTGCTGGCGCTGCGCCCGGCCGCACCGCTGCGGACGATCGTCGTGGACCCGCACCTGCCCGAGTGGTTGCCGGATCTCCGGTTGGAGGGCGTGCGGGTGGGTCGCGCCACCGTCGACCTCACCGTCCGCCGCGGGCGCGGTGGCCGCACGTCGATCCGCGCCCGCGGCGACCGGATAGCCGTGGTCCGCCGACCGACGGTGCAGGCGATGGCCGCCCGCCGCCACCGTTGCTGACCGGCCGGTGCGCCCGCCGCGCCCGTCGGCCCGGACCGCCGCCACCGGTCCGCAGGGAAGGCGACGAGGTCTGCGCCCACCTGCGGAAGGCGTCGTCGCCTCAGATGGCCGTGGCCTTGGCGACCTTCCACTCACCGTCGACCGGGACCAGGGTGAGCACCACCCGGTTCTGGTCGACCTTCTCCCCCGCCGTGTTGACGTTGCGCCGGAACTGGTTGAGGTACACCAGCAGCTCGACCCGGTCGGTGGTCGCGGTCACCACGCCCGTCGCGGACACCTCCGCGGCCACCACCGCCTGCTGCTTCGCGGCGGTCTGCTTCAACGCCGCCGTGGTCTGCTCGTACTCCTTGCCGAACGAGCCGGTGGCGAAGGTGCGGCCGTTGGCGACGCTGTCGTCGAAGGTGCGGTAGTCGTAGGAGAAGATCGCCTTGGCGGCGGCGGGCGCGGTGGCCAGCGCCTGACGTACGGCGATGTCCCGCTGCTCGGCGCGGTGGTCACCCCACCAGGCCAGACCGGCGACGGTGGCCGCGAGCACGATCGCGACGACCAGTGCCGGGACGAGCCCGATCCGGCCGGGGTGCCACCGGGGGGCGCGCAGCCGGCGCGCGAAGTCGAGCAGGGTACGCACGGGTCCTCCCTCTCTCATCCGACGAACTGCAGGCGGGACACCAGCCACCGGCCGGAGTCCTTGTCGTGGACCATGTCCATCTGGATCCGGTAGTGCGACGGCCGCCCCTCGGGTGACTTGACGTTCTTGACGGTGGCGTCGACCGCCACCAGCACGACCGCCCGGCTGCGGTCACCGGAGACCAGCCCGGCCCGCAGCACCGACCCGCGCGAGTCGACCTTGTTCTCCACGACCGCGGCCCGGACCTGGGACTGTCCCCGGGTGAACTCCTCCTTGAAGTCACCGGTGGCCCCGGCCGTGATCCGCTGGATGTCCCGGTCCACGCTGGCCGCGCTGACCGACACGAAGTTGACGCCGGCCTGCTTGGCGGCGGCGATCGCCTCCTGCCGGGCCTGGTCCGTCGCCCGGTCGACGTACCACCGGTGACCGGCCACGCCGGCGGCCGCGAGGGCCGCGGCGAGCACCGCCACGAGCAGGACGATCAGCGGGCGCCACGGTCGCGTCGGCGCCGCGGTGGCCCGCTCCTCGGCGGGGCGGCCATCGGCGGCCTCCTCCGGGGGAGCGTCCGCGTTCGCCGGATCCTCGAACTCCGCCGGGTCCTCGACCGGTTCCCGGTCGAGCCGCTTCAGCAGGTCCTCGATCGGCTCCCCCGGCTGCGGCAGCTGACGGGGGACGATCCGGCGTTGCCCCGCCCGACCCGGCACCCCAGGCTTCGCCCCCTTGATGACTTTCAGCGTGTGGTTCCTACGGGCCCGCATCGCCACCTCCTCCTTCGCGCCGGTCACGGGGTCACCCCGGCGAGCAGCAACTGCTTCCACGACTGGTCCCCGGCCATCCGGGACTGACCGCCGGTCCCGCCGAACTGCAGCGGTCGACCGTCGGAGCCGAGCACGAGGCCGGTCGCCGGGTCGTACCCACCGGTGGTTCCGGCGGTCGGCGCGGCGCCGGACGACGCCGGGCCGGCCGCCGGTTCCCGGCCCCCGGGTCGGGGGGCGTTGGCGTTGCCGCGCACGCTGGCGCCGGCCGCCCGCTCCCCCGGGCTGCATTTCGTGCTGCCCCCCCGGTACACGCAGGACGGCGGGTCGTCGAGGTTGACGACCAGGCCGAGGTGGGCGGTGCCGTCGCCCGGGGTGACAGTGAAGCCGCCGGCGACGGCGATCGGGTACACCACCAGCATCTGCTCGATGCCGGGCAGCCGCCGGGCGGCGATGCCGTTGACGGTCACCAGGTTGCCGAGCAGAGTGCCGACCGTCGGTTCCAGACCCCGCAGCAGCGCGGACAGTTCACGCCCGGCGGGAGGTCCGGCGGCGAGCAGCCGCCGCAGGTCCGGGTCGGCCTCGCGGAGGGTGGCCGCCAGCTGGGCCAGACCCGCCGCCCACCGGCGCAACGCCTCGGCCGACTCCGCCTGGGTGGTGAGCACGGTGCGTCCGTCGTCGATCAGCGCGAGCGTCTCCGGCAGCCGGGCGTCCGCCTCGGTCAGCAGCGCGTCCCCGGCGTCGAGGATGCTGGCCAACGCCGTCTCGTTGCCCTCGAACGCGGTGCCGAGCTCGGTGATCAGGACGGTGAGGTCCTCCGGGTCGACGGAGCGGACCAGGGCGTCGAGGTTGGTCAGCAGGACCTCCGGGGCGAGCGGGACGCCGGTCCGGTCCGCCGGGATCACCGCACCGTCGGTGAGGTACGGCCCGCTGTCGCGGTCCGGGCGCAGGTCCACGTACTGCTCGCCGACGGCGGAGCGCTGAGCCACCACGGCCCGCAGATCGTCGGGCACCCGGACGTCGCGCCGCAACCGCAGGTCGGCGCGGACCCCGTCGCCGTGCAGGGCGACTGCGGTGACCCGGCCGACCGGCACCCCGCGATAGGTGACCGGGGCGTTGGGGAAGATCCCGCCGGCCCGGGCGAGGTCCATGTGGACGACGTAACTTCCGCCGAGCAGCCGGTCGCCGATACCGACGTAGCGGACGCCGACGTAGCCGACGCCGAGGACGCTCACCAGAACGAACGCCAGGACCTGCAGTTTCGCGGTACGTCCGATCATGGCTTCAGTCCCCCTCGGAGGATGTCCGGCAGGCCGCCGATCTGTCCGGTCACCGCGCCGGTCACCGGTAGCACGCACTGCGCCGACATGACGGTGCCTGCGGGCAGTTCGGTCCCGGCGGGGAAGGCGGTGCCCGGTGGCACGACGCCCTTGGGCAGGATCAGTCCGCCGATGGGCACCGTCGAGCCGGGCTTGAGCAGAACGCAGCCCTCCGGCAGCAGACAGTCCTTCGGCGGCGTCCAGGTGGCGGGGAACTTGTCCGGGTCGGGCAGGCACTCGAGGAGCGGCAGGCCGGGCAACGGACCGGTGCCGAGGCCGGGCAGCGGGACGGCAGGCGACGATCCGCCGACGGCGGGCGGCCCGGTCGGAGTGGCCGTCTTCGGCGGCGCCACCGGGCCTGCCGGCGCGGGGGCTGCGGCGGCCAGGTTCGCCAGGATCGAGGCCGAGTCGAGGTCGGCGGTGACGGACAGGTTGACGAAGTCGCCGACGATCGCGCCGGTGACGTTCGGCGGGAACGGGTACGACAGCATGAAGTCCAGGGACTTCGGCAGGTCGTCTCCGGCGCGTACCAGCTGCTCCAGGATCGGTTGCAACGCCCGGAGGTCGGCCACGGTGTCGTCGCGGCTGCGGTTGACGACCCGGGTGCCGACGTCGCCGAGTTTGTCCAGGGCGGTCAGCGCCCCGGTCAGTTGGGCGCGCTGGCGGGCCAGCACTGTCAGGCCGGGGGCGAGGGAGTCCACCGCGTCGCCGAGCACCTGCTTCTGCCGGTTGAGCCGGCCGGTCAGCCGGTCCAGGGCGTCGAGGGCGCGGACCAGGTCGGCCCGCTGCTTGTCCAGCCCGCCGATGAACTCGTCGAGCTGGCCCAGCGCGTCCCGGACGGCGGGTTCCCGTCCGGCGAGTGCGGTGCCGAGTTCCTGGTTGATGGTCCGCAGTTGAGCCAACCCGCCACCGTTGAGCAGCAGCCCGAGAGCGGCAAGGACCTCTTCGACCTCGGCGCCGCGGTTGGTGCGGGACAGCGGGATGACGTCGCCGTCGGCGAGTCGGCCGCTCGCGGCTCCGGTGATCGGCGCCGCGACGGTCACGTACTTCTCGCCCAGCAGGCTGCTCTGCCGGACCGCGGCGGTGGCGTTGGACGGCAGGCGCACGTCGGTGCCGATGCGTAGGGTGACCCGGGCGGTCCAGCCGGCGAGGGAGATCTCCTCCACGCTTCCGACGGTCACGTCGTCGACCTTGACGGCGGCCTGCGGCACCAGGTCGAGCACATCGCTGAACTCGGCGGTGACCGTGTACCCCTCGCCCTTCGGGGCGCCGCCGGGCAGCGGCAGGTCGGCGAGGTCGGGCAGGCCGCACCCGGCCGGCAGCAGCGCCACCAGGACCGCGCCGGCCAGGGCACGCAGTGCCCGGGCGGTCATGACACGCCTCGCAGGATGCCGCCGAGGGTGGGGTCGCTGGTGATGCCGGGGCCGCCCGGCGCCTGGTCGGGGATCGGCGCACCGGGGGAGCTGACGGAAGGATTTCCCGGTGGGGACCCGCCGGTCGCCGGGGCGCCGGGCGGCAGCTTGAGCAGCTTGCGCAGCTGGTCGGTCAGGGGCAGCCCGCGCTGGTGCAGGGTCTGCGCGAGCGCCATGCACTTCGCGGGCACTTCGGCGACGGGGAGCTGGTCCACCAGCAGTGAGCAGGCGAAGCTGGCCGGGTCGTACGGGCCCATCGCGTTGTCGCGGGTGTCCAGGGTGCCGGACCGTGGGTTGTACGAGAGGGCGAGGTTGTTCACGGCGAGCGGGGCGACGTCGAGGATGTCGATGACCGCCTGTTGCTGGCGGACCAGCACGCCGGTGATCTCCGTCAGCGCGGCGACGTTGGAGGTCAGCGCGGCCCGGTTCTGCTTGACGAACGCGGTGACGTCGGCCAGCGCGGTGGCGAGGTTGCGCAGCGCGGCGGCCAGCTCGTCGCGGTCGCCGGCGAGCTGTTCGGCGACGTCGGCCAACTGCCGGTTGAACGCGCGCACCTGCTGGTCGCTGCGGGCGAGGGCGGTGGTGAAGCGTTGCAGGTTGGCGACGGAGCCGAAGAGGTCCTGCCGGCCGTCGGAGAGGGTGGTCAGCGCCCGGGACAGTCCGTCGAGGGTGTCGTGCAGGTTCTGCCCGTTGCCCTCCAGGTTGGCCCGGCCGGTCGCGACCAGGTCGGACAGGGCACCGTCGCGGTTGGCACCCTCCGGCCCGAGGGTGCGGTTGAAGTCGTCGAGCGCCTGGTAGACATCGTCGATCTCCATCGGCGCGGCGGTCCGCCCCAGCGGGATCTCCGCCCCGTCGGTGAGTCTGGCGCCGCCGGCGTAGGCGGGGGTGAGCTGCACGTACCGGTCGCTGACCACGCTGGGCGGGACGATGAGCGCCTGCGCCTCGGCGGGGACGTCGGTCTCGGGGTCGTACGACATGGTGACCTTGACACGGCGGCCCTGCGGGGTGACCTCGAGCACCTCGCCGACGCGGACGCCCAGCACCCGCACGTCCGATCCGGGGTACACCCCGACGGCACGGGTGAAGTAGGCGACCACCCGCCGGTCGGGTGTGCCGTCGCGGAGGACGACCACGCCGGCGGCGACGGCCACCAGCAGGGCGGTGGCGACGGCGACCGGTCGTCGCCAGCGCTGGATGGGACCGGGCATCAGCGGCCTCCCGTCGTGGGCTGGTACGGCTGGAGCAGACCGGACACGTACGAGTCGAACCAGCGGCCGTTGCCGACCACGTTGGCGAACGTCGAGACGAACGGGCCCATCCGCTGGATGGTCTTCTCCAGGTCGTCCTTGTTGCGCTGCAGGATGGCGACCACCTCGCGCAGCTTGCGCAACGCGGGCTCGAGCTGGGCGCGGTTGTCGGTGACCAGTCCGGAGAGCTGGGTGGCGAGTTCGTCGGTGCCGACGAGCAGCTTGTGGATGGCGTCCCGACGCCGGCTCACCTCGGCCAGCAGCGCCTCGCCGTCGGCGACCAGCTTGCGGAACTCCTCGTCCCGGCTGGCGAGCACCGTGGTGACCGAGCGGGCGCGGGAGAGCAGGGTCCGCAGTTCGGCGTCGCGGCCGGCGACGGTGCGGGAGAGCCGGGAGAGTCCGACCAGGGAGGCGTTGACGTTGTGGGGCGTGTCGGCGAAGGTCTCGGACAGGGTGGTGAAGGCGGCGGCGAGCTGTTCGGTGTCGACCTTGTCGAGGGTGTCGGCGAGTCCGGTGACCGCCTGCACCACGTCGAACGGCGCCGCGGTCCGGGCGAGGGGGATCTGCCCGCCCTCGCGCAGCCGCCCCGGTCCGGCCGGTGACAGGGCCAGGTACTTCTGGCCGAGCACGGTCTTGATCCTGATCATGGCGCTGGTGTCGGTGCCGAGGCGGACGCTGTCGTCGTCCAGCCGGAACCGGACCCGGACGTAGGGCGCACCGTCCCGGGCGAGCTCCACCGCGGTCACCTTGCCCACCCGCACCCCGGCGACCCGCACCTCGTTGCCGGTGGTGAGGCCGCTGGCGTCGTGGAAGGCCGCCTGGTAGGCGCGTCCGGTGAGGTCGGCCAGCCGGTCGAGCTGGAAGGCGCCCAGCAGCGCGGCGACGATCAGCGCCAGCCCGACCGTGCCGATGACGACAGGGTTACGTTCCCGGAACGGTGTCATCGGCTGCCTCCGGCGGCGCATCGGGCGGCCGGGGCGCTGAAGGTGGGCACGTCGAGCGGCGCCCGGCCGGCCACCGCCATGTTGCCGTCGAAGTCGCAGAGGTAGAAGTTGAACCAGGAGCCGTAGGAGGCGACGCGGGTCAGGGACTCGTACCGCTCCGGCAGTCGGCCGAGGGTGCCGTCGATGACGGCCGCGTTGCGGTTGAGGGTGCCACTGAGTTCGTCCAGGGCTCGGATGTCCGCGGCGAGCGGTGCTCGTGCCTCGCCGATCAGCGCGGACGTGGCGGTGGTGAGCTCACCGATGCTGACCAGGGACTCGCCGATGGCCTTGCGGTCGGCCGAGAGCCCGGAGACGAACTGCTGCAGCTGGCTGATGCTCTGGTCGAGGTTGCGGTCCCGTTCGGCCAGCGTGGCCAGGACGCCGTTGAGGTTGGTGACGACCCGTCCGATGACGGCGTCCCGGTCGGCGAGGGTGTTGGTCAGCGACGCGGTGCGTTGCAGCAGGCTGCTCACCGTGCCGCCCTCGCCCTGCAGCACCTGGATGATCTCGTAGGCGAGCTTGTTGACGTCCTCGGGATTCAGGGCGGTGAACAGCGGCCGGAAGCCGTTGAACAGGACGGTGAGGTCCAGCGCCGGCGTGGTCTGGTCGAGCGGGATGAGGCCGTCGGCCCGCAGTGGCCGCCCCTCCCCCGGCCCCTCGCTGAGCGCCACGTACCGCTGACCCACCAGGTTGCGGTAGCGGATCTTGGCGCGGACGCTGGTAGCCACCGGGACGTCGCGGGTGACGGTGAAGGCCACCTCGGCGACCGTGCTGTCGACCACCTTGATCCGGCTGACCTGGCCGACCTTCACCCCCGCGACGCGTACGTCGTCCCCGGGGAGCAGCCCGGTGACGTCGGTGAACCGGGCCCGGTAGGTGACCCCGCCGGGCGGGAAGGCACCGAGGGTCTGCGCGAGCAGCGCGGTCAGCAGCAGGGTCACCGCGGCGAAGACCACCAGCTTCAACAGGGGCGCCACCGTCTTGCCGCTCATCGGGCGTTCACCACCCCTCCGCGTAGCAACGGCCCCCAGAGCAGGACCGCGATGTCGGGAACCTCCGCCGGCGGCGTGCCGGTGACGGCACCGACGAGGGGATTGATCAGGGCACGCTCCTCAGCGGTGCCGGCCCGGCCCATGGCCGGGGAACCGCCGGCCGGCGAGGTCCCCGGCAGGCCGACGGGCAGCGGCGTACGAGGGCGCTCGCCCCGGTAGTCGTAACCGTCGTTGATGGGCACCTCCGGCGCCGGCTTTCCCGGATCGGGCACGCCCCGGCAGTGCGGGCCGTCCTGCGCGCCGTAGACCGGCTCGTCGCGTCCCTTCTCGAACTTGCCGCCGTCGCGGGTGACCTCGAGGGTGATGTGCATCCGCCCACCGGCGAAGACCTCCTCGACGCGGGGTTGCAGGGC
Organism: Micromonospora sp. NPDC050200; assembly: GCF_040656135.1. Lineage (NCBI taxonomy): Bacteria > Bacillati > Actinomycetota > Actinomycetes > Micromonosporales > Micromonosporaceae > Micromonospora > Micromonospora sp. NPDC050200. Next base: position 9,316 of record NZ_JBFALG010000039.1, on the reverse strand, counting down.
GACCAGGCCGCTCATCATGCACGGGTACTCGGGGGAGTACGTGGCGAGCAGTTGCAGCACCGGTCGGCTCACCCTGCCGAGCGTGATGAGCTGGTCGCCGTGGCGGTCGAGGAAGCCGCGGGTGAGGTCGGCGGTGTCGGTGGTCTCGGCGAGGAACGCCGCCAACTGTTCGCGCTGGTCGGTGACGGTGCGGGCGGTGACGGTCACGTCGCGCAGCAGGGCGAGCAGGTCGGGCAGCGCGACGTCGTAGCTGTCCAGCACGACCGCCAGTTTCCGGACGTCCTCGGCGATGGTCGGCATCGCCGGGTTGAGCTGCTTCAGGTACGCGTCGAGCCGCTCGACGTTCGCGCCGAGCTGCTCGCCGCGTCCCTCGAGGGCGGCGGCGATGGCACCGAGCGTCAAGGCGAGCTGGTCGGGCCGTACCGCCTGCAGCAGGGGCAGCGCCTGGTCGAGGACCCGTTCCAGCTCGACGGCGGTGCGACTGCGGTCCTGGCCGATCACCGCGCCGTCGCGGATCGGTGCGGCGGCGCCGCCGGTCGGCGGGACGAGTTCGACGTACCGCTCGCCGAAGAGGGTCTTGGGCAGCAGCCGCGCGCTGACATCGGCCGGGATCCGAGACGTCGTGGCCGGGTCCAGGGCCAGCCGGATCCTCGCGCCGGCGCCCTCGCTGCCGACCGAGCGCACCTCGCCGACGACGACTCCGCGTACCTTGACGTCGGCGCCCGGGCTGAGCTGCAGTCCGGCCCGGCCGGCGTGCAGGGTGACCCAGGCGACCGGGGTGAACGCCTTGTTGTACTGCAGCACGGAGGCGGTCAGCGCCGCGGTCAGCAGGGCGATGAAGACGATGCCCAGAATGCGATGTCTCATGGTCACCCCGCGATCCGGACGGTGGTGGTCGCGCCCCAGATGGCCAGCGACAGGAAGAAGTCGACGATGTTGACCGAGACGATCGCGAGCCGGACGGCCCGTCCGACCGCGACGCCGACGCCGGCGGGTCCGCCGCTGGCGGTGTAGCCGTAGTAGCAGTGCACCAGCACGACGATCACGCTGAAGACCAGCACCTTGAAGAAGGACCACAGCACGTCGCCGGGGGGCAGGAACAGGTGGAAGTAGTAGTCGTAGGTGCCGGCCGACTGCTCGAAGTAGTACACGGCGATGGTGCGGGTGGCCAGGTAACTGGTGAGCAGCCCCACCACGTACAGCGGGATGACCGCGATGAATCCGGCGATCATGCGGGTGGTGACCAGGAACGGCAGCGACGGCACGCCCATCACCTCGAGGGCGTCCACCTCCTCGGAGATCCGCATCGCTCCGAGCTGGGCGGTGAACCCGCAGCCGACGGTGGCCGACAGCGCCAGCGCCGCCACCAGCGGGGAGATCTCCCGGGTGTTGAAGTACGCCGAGACGAAGCCGGTGAAGGCGCTGCTCCCGATCTGGTTGAGCGCCTGGTAGCCCTGCAGGCCGACCTCGGTGCCGGTGAAATAGGTCAGGAAGCAGATGACGCCGACGGTGCCGCCGAGCACGGCGAGCGCGCCGGAGCCGAAGCTCACCTCGGCCAGCAGCCGGACCACCTCGCGCTTGTAGCGGCGCACGGTGCGCGGGGCCCAGGCGAAGGCGCGCAGGTAGAAGGCGAGCTGTCCGCCCAGGTCGTCGAGGTACCGCAGGCCAGGCATGTCAGCTTCCCTTCTGCGGTACGACCTGGAAGTACACGGCCGTGACGACGAAGTTCAGCGCGAACAACAGCATGAAGGTGATCACCACGCTCTGGTTGACCGCGTCGCCGACCCCCTTCGGGCCGCCCTTGGCGGTCATCCCTTTGTAGGAGGCGACCAGCGCGGCGGCGGCGCCGAACAGCAGGGCCTTGACCTCGCCCACCAGCAGGTCGGGCAGTTGCCCCAGGGCCTGGAAGCTGGCCAGGTACGCCCCGGGCGTGCCGCCCTGCATGACCACGTTGAACAGGTAGCCGCCGGCCACCCCGACCACGCTGACCAGGCCGTTGAGCAGGACGGCGACCAGCATCGAGGCGAGCACGCGCGGCACCACCAGGCGCTGGATCGGGTCGATGCCCAGCACCTGCATCGCGTCGAGTTCCTCGCGGATCTTGCGGGAGCCGAGGTCGGCGCAGATCGCCGAGCCGCCGGCGCCGGCGATGATCAGCGCGGTGACGATCGGGCCGGCCTCGCGGACCACCGCGAGCACCGACGCGGCTCCGGTGAACGACTGCGCGCCGAGCTGACGGACCAGCGAGCCGAGCTGCAACGCGATGACCGCGCCGAAGGGAATGGAGACGAGTGCGGCGGGCAGGATCGACACCGAGCTGATGAACCAGGCCTGCTGGACGAACTCGCGTACCTGCACCGGCCGCCGGCCGAGGCCGCGCAGGGTGTCCAGGCAGAACGCGAAGAACTCCCCGGTGTCGCGTAGGGCGGTGACGGGGGCGCTCATCCGGTCACCTCGCGGTGGTGCCGCCCGTCGGCGGCGAGCTGCTGGCCCAGGTCGATGGTCGGGTACGCGGTGTCCCGGCCTTCGAAGGAACCCGGTGGCGGGGTGACGCCGTTGTCCCGGCACCACTGCCCGGGTGGCCGCTCGGCCGGTCGGGGCAGCCCGTCCGAGGGCGGCAGCTGCAGCGGGATGGGCGGCAACGGGGGCAGTTCGACGCCGGCGTCCGCCTCCGCCTGCAACTCCTCGGCGTCCTTCTCCTCGGCCATGCCGATCGGGCCGATCCGCTGGGCGTTGAGGAACTGCCGCACCACCGGCTCGGTGCTGGACAGCAGCATCTCCCGCGGCCCGAACATGGCCAGGTGCCCGTGGTAGATCAGCCCGATGTTGTCCGGCACCGTACGCGCGGTGTTGATGTCGTGCGTGACGATCAGGAACGTCGCCCCGGTCCGCTGGTTGAGGTCGATGATGAGCTGGTTCAGGTAGGCGGTGCGCACCGGATCGAGCCCGGAGTCGGGCTCGTCGAACAGGACGATGCGGGGGTCGAGCACCAGCGCGCGGGCCAGCCCCGCCCGCTTGCGCATTCCGCCGGAGATCTCGCCCGGCAACTTCTTCTCGGCGCCGACCAGGCCGACCATGTCGAGCTTCTCGTTGACCACGTCGCGGATCTGCGACTCGGACTTGCGGGTGTGTTCCCGCAGCGGGAAGGCCACGTTGTCGTAGATGGTCATCGAGCCGAACAGCGCGCCGTCCTGGAACAGCACGCCGAACAGCTTGCGCAGCTCGTACAGCGCGCGTTCGGAGAGCCGGGGCAGGTCCTTGCCCTCGATCCAGATCGAACCGGCGTCGGGCCGGAGCAGCCCCACCAGGGTCTTGAGGAACACCGACTTGCCGGTGCCGGACGGACCCAGCAGCACGGAGATCTCGCCCGCCGGCAGGGTCAGGCTGATGTCCGACCAGACCGGCTGGCCACCGAAGGACTTGGTCAGTCCCTGCACGGCCACTTCGACACCCATGCGCCCTCCCTTCGTCGGCATCAGAGACATCGCGGCGGTCCGACCGAACGCAACAAACTTTTTTCGCACGCACGTGACCACGCGACGCGGCCTATGCAAAGTGGCCCGCGTCTCGATACCGTGCGGTTAACCCACCGGTAACGAAGGTGTCTCGCAATCCATGACCACAGCGATCCAGCCAGAGCTCGTCCGTCGGGCCGCTGACGGCGACCCGATGGCGGTGTCGGCCCTGCTCACCGACGTACGGCCACGGCTCGTCCGTTACTGCCGGGCTCGACTGGGCCGCATCGGCGGGGCGTACACCACCGCCGACGACGTCGCCCAGGAGGTCTGCCTGGCGGTGCTGAAGGCCCTGCCCCGCTACCGCGAGCAGGGAAAGCCGTTCGCTGCGTTCGTCTTCGCCGTCGCCGCGCACAAGGTCGCCGACGCCCAGCGGGCGGCGGTGCGCGACTCCGCCGTCACCATGACCGACACCCCGCTGGAGCGCCCGGACGCGGCGCCGGGTCCGGAGCAGCAGGCCGTGGCCACCGACCTGGCCCGCCGGCTGTCGGTGTTGTTGCGGCGGCTCCCCAATGTCCAGCGGGAGATCATCATCCTTCGGGTGGCGGTCGGTCTGACCGCCGAGGAGGTGGGCACGATCCTCGGAATGTCGGCGGCGGCCGTACGGGTGGCCCAGTCCCGTGCCCTCGCCCGGCTCCGTACGCTTGCCGGCAGCGGACTTGACGAGGTGGCGGCATGAGCAGCGGGCACGGACCGGACGGCGGCGAGGAGCTGGACCTCACCCCGGTCACCCGCGACGACCTGCTCCTCGACGCGCTCGGGCGGGGCGAGGAGGGGACCGACGACGACACCCTCGCGTCGATGCTCGCCGCCTGGCAGGCCGACCTCACCGCCGACGTCGACGGCGTCGGGGCGAGCAGCGTCCTCCTCGCCGTCGGGACGGACACCGACCGGCGGGTCGGCCGGGTCGGCGGCGACCTCCCCGCCGCGGCCGGCCGCGCGCGGTCGCGGCGGCCAGGTCCGTGGGTCCTGCGGCTGGCCGCCGCCGTGGCCGCCGTCATGGTGCTGGCGACGGGCCTCGGGGTCGGCAGCAGGAACGCCGGGCCGACCAGCCCGTTGTGGTCGCTGACCAAGGTCCTGCATCCCGAGCAGGCCGCGGTGCGCACCGTCGAAGACACCATCGGGCGCGCCCGCGAGGCCGTCGCGGCGGGCCGGCTCGACGAGGCCCGGCAGCTGGTCGATCAGGCTCAGCGGGAACTGGTCCCGGTGACCGATCCCGCCGACGTCACCCGGCTGCGTGCCGAGATAGACGCCGTCCTGCGCGACCTGGCCGCGCCGGGTTGCCCCACCTGGCCCCAATGCGCGACGCCTCCAGCACTGACACCCGCCGCCTCGACGACGACCGGCAGTCCCCGGGGCACTCCGTCCCCGGCTCCACCCGCGACCCGCCCGGCCTCGCCGCCGGCGGAGCCCACCTCCCGAACCGATCCCCTGCCATCGCTGCCCAGGCTTCCCCTACCGCCGGCGCCGAGCCCGTCGGTGCTGTCGCCGCTGCCGGGGCTGCCGCTGCCGGGGCTGCCGCTGCCCACCGGCGGTCTGCTCGACTGATCGGGTCGGGTAGCGACTGCCCGATGGCGTTTGCGGCGGCTGGCGTCATCGACGTCGTTCCGGTCGGCGCCGCCGCGCACGTCACGGTGACCGACAACGGCCGAGCCGGCGCCGACCCGGTCGGCATTGGGATCGACGGGCTGCGCCGCCGCGTCGAGGCGCCCGACGCCAGCTCGTCCTTACCGGCCCGCGCGGCGGGCCGAGCGTCCTGCACGCGGACCTGCGCATCGTGATCGCCGATGACCTGTTGCTGCTCCGCGAGACATGCGGCGCTGCTCACCGGCACCGGCCACATCGTCACCGGCATGCGCCGATCAGTGTCGCCACACCGTCGAGCATCCGTTGCAGGCCGAACTCGAACAGCGTGTCGATGTTGAGGTCCACGTCCGAGCGTGCCGAAACGGCTGACAGGATCGGGAACGCGCCGGAGCGCAGCGCGGCAGCCAACACGTCCTGCTGCACCCGCAACCACTCGTCGTCGGTCAGGCCGGTGTCCTGCTCAGCCTCCGCCTCCCGCTCCAGGTTCACCGCGGTGCCCCGTACGTAGCTGGCGACCGTGGCGGCCACGTGGACCACCGTCTCCATGTCGAGCCCCTGGCCGGTCACCGCGCGCATCGCCCACTCGGTGTGGGCGATCGCGTGGGGCGCAAGTAACGGGCGGGTCAGCGACACGACCTGGGCCAGCCACGGGTGACGCTGGTACATCGCCCACTGCAGCCGGCAGAGCAGCTCGAGCTGAGCACGCCAGCCGGCGGGCGGCCGGGCCGGTAGCGGCTGCTCGGCGAACGCGGCGTCGGCCATGAGCACCATGAGGTGGTCTCTGCCGTGGATCTGGCGATACAGGCTCATGGTGGGCATGTCCAGGTGGGTCGCGACGCGCCGCATCGTCGTCGCGGCGAGCCCTTCCGCGTCGGCGATGCCGGTGGCGGTCCGCACGATCCGGTCGCGGAGCACCTCAGCGTCGGTGCGACCGGCGATCCGCTGCGGCGATGCGGCGGCCTCGGCGGTGGGCCGCCCGCCGCGCGGGCGACGCTGGGCCAGCACAACGGTGCCGATGCCCGGCATCGCCTCGGCGAGCCCTTCTCGCTGCAGCGTGGCAAGCACCTTGCTGGCAGTGGCCATCGCCACTCCCCATTCCCGCACGATCTGCCGGGTCGAGGGCAGCCGCTCGCCGGGGGCGACCGCCCCGATGGCGATGCGTCGCCGTAGCTCGGCGACGATCCGCGCGTACGGCGGTCCCGGCTCGTCGTCGGGCAACATGTCGCCTCCCCCGAACGGTTCCGGCCGTAGGGGGCTGGCAACCGCACTAGTGCATCAGAGCGCGACGAGCTTAGCCCAGGCAGCGCGACGCGGTTCCGACGCCGGACCGCGCCAGGTGCACTAGTGCTCGGCTGCCGCCGGGTGGCGGTTCGTGGCCATCCTTGCCCGGCCGGCGCGACCAGTGTTCGGCATTCGGAAACGGCAGGGAGAGAGAGCATGCGGACGATCGGACAGCTCGGTCCACGACTGCGGCGATGGAGGACCGTTGCGGCACTCGGCGCGGCCGTCGCGGCCCTGCCCATCGCCTCCACCGCGGTCACCGGCGCGGCCGTGCGCCATCAGCAGGAAGACCCGGCCGTGGTGCGGACCGACCACGGCAACGTGCGTGGCACTGTCACCGAGACGTACCGGGAGTTCCAAGGGATCCCGTACGCGGCAGCACCCGTTGGGGTACGGCGCTGGCGGTCGCCGGAGCCGGCGCCGGCGTGGAGCGGAATCCGTGACGCCACCACGCCGAAGCCCGGCTGCGCCCAACTGGAGGGCCTGCCGATGGACGAGGCGAGCGTCACCGATGACTGCCTGTATCTCAACGTCACCACGCCACGAAACTCGTCGGGGCAGCGACTGCCGGTGGTGGTGTGGCTCCACGGTGGACACTTTCTTTTCGGTCAGGGCGACACATACGGTGGGCAACGGCTCGCGATCGGCGGTGAGGTGGTCGTCGTGACGCTGAACTACCGGCTCGGCCCGCTCGGATTCCTCGCGCATCCCGCACTCGAGGGCGCGCAGGGCGTGGACACGTCGGGCAACTACGGGTTGGAGGACCAGCAGGCCGCGCTGCGCTGGGTACGGGCGAACGCGGCAGCGTTCGGCGGCGACTCGGGCAATGTCACGATTGCCGGGCAGTCTGCCGGCGCCACCAGCGTCTGCGCCCATCTGTCCGCGCCCGGCTCGGGTGGGCTCTTCCACCGCGCCATCATGCAGAGCAACGGGTGCGTGCTGCCCTTCCGTACCCGGCAGGAGGCGCGGGAATCGTCCGCGGCGTTCGTCACGGCCGCCGGGTGTGACAACGACCCGGCTGGCGTCGAGTCCTGCCTGCGTGGCCGCTCGGCGCGGCAGTTGGTGGAGGCGGCCGCGTACCCCGGGCAGACCGCGTGGGGCGCCGAGCCGGTCGCCGGCGGACCGGTGCTGCCCGTCGATCCCGCCGAGGCGGTGGCCACCGGCCGGTTCCACCGGGTACCGGTCCTCATCGGCGCGACCCGCGACGAGTACCGGGCTCAGGTGTGGGGCATGGAGCGCACCGGCATGCTGTGCGCGCCCGGTGAGGAGGCGCCCTGTCCCCTCACCGAGGATCAGTACCTCGGCATGGTCGAGGCGACCTTCGCCGGGGACGCCGCGACCGTGCTGGCCCGCTACCCGCGGACCCGGTACGGCTCCGCCACCGAAGCGCTGTCCGCGATCATGACGGACTTCGAGTACGCGCGGCCGATCTTCGACAGCGCGCTGGCCTTCAGCCGACACGTGCCGACGTACATGTACGAGTTCGCCGACCGGGACGCGCCGTTCTACGCGGAGCCCGCCACGCCGAGCTTCCCCACCGGCGCCTACCACACGGCGGAGCTGCCCTACCTGTTCACCGTCGACTACAGCCACCCGCTCTCCGCCGGCCAGGAGCGGCTCGCGCAGACCATGGTGGCGTCCTGGAGCCGATTCGCCCACGCCGGCGATCCTGATGGCGTTGGCCTGCCCGACTGGCCGCGGTTCGACGGACGTTCCCCGTACGTGCAGGCGCTCGTCCCCGACGCCATCGGCCGGACCGACTTCACGGTCGAGCATCAGGTCGCGCTCTGGCGGTCCCTGCCGAGCTGAACGCCCCGGTCAACGGCTGGGCCGTGCCACGCCGCCAGGCAGGCACGGCCCAGCAGCGACCATGACGGTGCGGCGGTCAGCCCCGCAGGACGCCGCGATCGTGCGCCGGACGCGCGGTGTGGTCGCCCGAGGCGAGCTGGCTGGGGCGCTGCCCGGCACAGCGCCTGGCTCAGCCCTCTGCGGCAGCCCGGAGCAGCCTGGCGAAGAGCGCGATACCCCCGGTCATGATGCGGGGCGAGCAGCTGTCTGCTGGATCGACCGGGGCACCCGCGAAGACCTGCCCGTTTCCCCACAAACCGGCCGACCACGTGTCTTACCAGGTCAGCGTCCCGTCGCCGTGGCTTGGCGGCGGGCGGGTGAACTCCCATACGTCGACCCGGCCGATCAGTTCGGGCACCAGGCGGTGCCAGGCCGGGTCGAGTGGCAGGTGGGCGTGGGTGAGCACCGACGGCGCCGACCAGCGGCTCCCGCAGAGATCGGGTGCGGCGGCGGGCAGGTCGAGAACTGCGGCGGCGGTGGTCCGCACCCTGGGGGTGCCGGCGTGTCCGAGCACCATGCGGAGGCCGGCGAACCCGTCGTCACCGCCCCCGTCGTGCAGATGCAGCACGTCGTCGTCGACGTCTTCCAGCAGCGCTGTCGGGCGCTGCGGCGGGTTGACGGCCAAGACGTCCGCACGCATCGGACCGAGCTGTCGCCAGTCGGCCTCCCACAGCGTCAGCCGCTGTCGTGCGGCCGGGCCGAGGAGTCGTTCGACGTTCGCGGCGGTGTCGATGAGGCAGTTGGCGTCGTAGTCCTGGGCGATGACGTGCTGGGCGTCGGCCATGAGCGCAGCGATGGTGACCAGGCCGGCGCCGCACCCGGTATCCACCACCACCTCCCCGGCCGTGTCCTGGACCGCGCTGGCCAGCAGAGCCGAGAACGAGGACGGACGGTGGACCCGCGGACTCGTCACCAACTCGGCGCCGAGCGCCGTCCAGCGCTCCAGGTCCGACCGAATGCCCGCCGTCATGTCCACCTCACCAAGGTCACGAACCCGATGAGTCTACTGCCGGGCGAACGCTACCGAGCGGCAGCGGCGGGGGCCGGCCCCCCAGGGGGTCGGGGCGGGCCCCGCCCGCCCCCCC
>NZ_JBFALG010000038.1:0-65862 GCF_040656135.1 Micromonospora sp. NPDC050200 | reverse complement strand
CATTCCGCGCGGAATGGCCACTCTTTCCGTGAAACTGCTCGGATCTTGAGCGGGGGCGCGGACGCGGGTGGGGGTGGGGGTGGGGGGTCAGCGGGTGGGTCGGGGTGGGCGGGTTCTGGGGCTGGTGGGGGGCGTTGCGTTCGGAGCGCCGGCCGGGGGTTCCGTCGTCGGCGCGGCGAGCGGGGTCTCGGCGGTCGGCGTAGCGGACTCCGGCCCGGCATCTCGTGCGGGGGAAGTGGCCCGGCTGCGACGGGGCGGTCGCGCCCGTCCAGCGCCCGCGGTCGACGGGTTGGTCGTGTCCGGCTGCGTGCCGGCCGTCGCCGGGTCCGTCCCGGCAGGCTGCTCGACCGGTCCCGTGCCGTCCGGGCGGGTGGCCGTCGTGGTCGCCGTGCCGGCCGATGCCGCGCCGGAGCCCGGGTCGCCCGTCCCGGCGGAGGTCCGCCGCGCCGCGCCGAGCGGGCCGGGGACGTCGAGCGGCTCACCGGCCGACGCGAGGTCGTCGTCGAACGCCCGGTCGTCGAGGTCGCCGGTGCGCTGCCGGGGCACCACCACCGCCTGCCGGGCGGCCGCGCGCCGTTCGGCGCGCTGGGCGAGCGCGGCCACCAGCACCGAGCCGGCCGCGCCGACGACGACCGCGTACGGCGCGACGAAGTGCGCCGAGACCTGCGCGGGGTTGATTGCGGCCAGCCGAGGCACGGCGACGAAGTACGCGACCGCGACGAGCAGTGGACCCGCCACGCCGGAAACGGCCGCGCCGAGTCGCCGCTCCGCCACCCGGGCGGTACGCCGCGCGGCCAGCGCGCCGATCAGCAGCGCCGAGCCGGCTGCCAGCAGCACTCCCGGCCAGTAGACGTAGTCCCGGACCCAGAACTGGGCGCTGTCGGTGCTGATCTGCCAGATGCCGAGCTGGGCCGTGGTCAACCCGCGCCCGGCTTGCACCCCGTCCGTCACCGAGACCATGACGAGCAGCCAGATCCAGCCGACGGTGGCGATCACGTTGGTGGCGGCAGCCCGCGAGTGCAGCGCCCAGATCGCGGTCAGCAGCCCGACCAGCACGCCGACCGCGGCGTACCCGGCGGCCAGGCTCTGTGGCGTGAAGGTGTCGGGCACGGTCGCCACCCGGGCCGGTACGGCCACCAGCAGCACCGTGGTCAGCGCGCCCACCGCGCCCGCGACGGCCAGGGCCACCCGGCGCAGCGTGCCCGCGTGCTCGGCGTCGCCCTCGCGCCCCCGCTCCCCCAGCCGCTGGGCGCAGACGGCGCCGGCGATGGTGGAGACGGCCGCGATCCAGGTCGCCCAGGCGAGGCTGGCGTACCAGGCGGCGCCGGCGGCGGCGGGCTCGACCGGTGCCCAGTCGATGACGCCCAGCCCGTAGGCGAAGCCCAGTTGTGCCGCGCCCACGCCGGCAGCGACGCCGACCGCGGTGGCGATCGATCCTCCCCAGCCCAGTCTGGCCATGCCGGGGAGCGTAGCGTCCCCTGGTCGGCGCGGCGAGTCGTGTGACGACCGGGACGACGTGCGGTGACGGCTTGGCATCGCCCGGTACGGTCGCTGGTGACGAGGCGGAGAGTGCGATGAGCGACGGACACACCCTTCTGGACACTCCGGCGCCGGGACGGCCGAATCGGGCCCCGCTGCTGATCGGCGGCGGGTTGGCGTTCGTCCTGCTGGCCACCGTGGGCGCGACCGCCGGCTGGGTGCTGGCCGGCCTGGGCGAGACGTCCCCCACCGATCCGCCGGCCGCGACCGCGGCGACCGCCCCCGCCCCGACCGGGGACCCGACCTCGGCCGCCGCACCGCCGCCGGTGGAGCAACCCGCCACCGTCGCGCCGACCACTCCCCGGACGACCACGCCTCCGGCGCCGAGCGCCGACTCCACCAGCTACGTGACCGTGCCGGACCTGGTCGGTGACGGCTTCGAGGGGGCCCGCAGCGACCTGCGTGACCGGAAGCTGGGGTGGCGGCTGATCTTCGGCACCGGGCTGGGGGAGAAGGTCGAGCGCCTCGACCCCGCCCCCGGCACCCCGGTGAGCCACGGCACCACCGTGAAGGTGTACGTCGCCGGGCCGGCACCGGAGGCCGAGGTGCCCGACCTGGACGACTACGACTGCGCCGACGCCGCCGCGACGATCGTCGAGCGGGGCTTCTACCCGCGCTACCGCACCGGCCGGGTCGGCAAGGTCCACTCTCAGGACCCGGAGCCCGACACGACCCGGCACTGGAACGACGAGGTCGCCATCTCCTGCGGCGCGGAGGAGGCCTAGCCAGGCGCGGCCGGACGGGCGGGTCGCCGCGCCGATCCGGGCGGCTGGTGACCCCGCCCATTACCGTGGACCGTCGAGGGCCACGACGCCTGCCCCCCGGTGGGAGAGGACGTGCGATGAGCAACGACCGCCAGGAGCCGCCCGCCGACGATCGGACCCGCCCGCTGCCCCGCGCCGAAGACGCCACCGGCCAGCCACCGGACCGGTCCGCACCGCAGCCGCCGCCCGACGCGACGGCCCGGCACGAACCGCTGGACGCGACGGCCCGGCACGAGCCGCTGGACGCGACGGCCCGGCACGAGCCGCTGGACGCGACGGCCCGGCACGAGCCGCTGGACGCGACGGCCCGGCACGAGCCGCTGGACGCCACCCGACCGCTGTCCCCGACGGGCGCCACCGGGCCGGAGCCGACCGCCCCGGCCGCGCCGGCCGTCTGGTCGGGGCGGGCCGGGGTGCCGCCGCCGCGTCGGGCCGACTACCGCGAGCCGGTCGAGTGGTACGGCGAGGAGCAGCGCGGACGCCGCTGGTGGACGCCGATCCTGCTGGGCATCCTGGCGCTGCTGCTGCTCGGTGTGCTCGGCGCGGGGATCTGGCTCGCGCTGCGGGCGGCCGACGAGCGGAACCAGGAGCCCTCTCCGCCACCGGTGCCGACGAGCGCGCCGGTGACCACGGCCGCGCCGACGAGCGCCGCCCCGACCACCGAGGCGCCCAGCACGCCGGCCACCACGGCGGCGGCCCGGATTCCGGTGCCGCCCCTGGTGGGGCTGCCCCGGGCGTCGGCCGAGCGGCTCCTGGACCGGCTCGACCTGTCGTACCGGGTCCAGACGCGGGAGTCGTCGGAGCAGCCTCCCGGCACGGTGATCGAGACCGACCCGGAGGCGGGTGAGTTGGTCCGCGCCGGCGAGGAGGTGACGTTGGTGGTGGCCGCCGCGCCGTCGCCGGCACCTTCGTCGACCGGGTCGGTCGAGCCGACGCCCGAGGTCACCGCCACCGGCTGAGGTGACTCACCACCTTCGGCGTCGGGTTCCGACCAGGCCCAGCCCGGCCAGCGAGATGGCCAGCCCGAGCACCCCGGAGTAGAAGAGCGACTGCCTGAGGGCCTGCCGGGCGTCGGCGGTGGACGAGCCGGCCAGGGCGGCCTCGCCACCGCCGGCTCCGGGCCGGGAGCCGGCACCGTTGTGGGGTTCGTCCGAGGTGTCCGCGCCGGGTGTGGTGTCGCCGTACCAGTGGTCGTCGGGGGCGGCGAGCTCCGCTGGATAGCCGGGTTCACCGGCGCCGGGAGGCGGTGAGCTCTGCTCGACCACGGTGATCTCGGGGGCGGGGACCGGCTCGGTCAGCCGGGTCGCCGATTCGGCCGGATAGCGCACCACCACCACGAGCGTGGTGGCGGCGCCGACCAGCGCCAGCAGCCCGAAGGCGTAACCGATACGGGACCTGTGGTGCCGCCGCGCGGCGGGCATATTGACCATGGCCATCCCAGGTTCAGGGTCCGGGACGCGCGGGGTGGTGACTTTCGCCGGGGTGGGCGTACCGAGTCTATGGCGACGGCACACCCCCCGACCGGGTAATGGCGGAGCTCAGCCCACCGCGACCGGGGCGCGGCTGATCGTCCGCCGGGCCCGTACGGTGTGCTGGCGGGGCACGGTCGCCACCTGGAGCTGCCGGAGACCGGCGTCCTGCACGAAGATCGACCGCCGGTTGACCGCGTCCCCCGCCGCGTTCAACTCGTAACCGTCGAGCCAGAGCCAACCGTCGTAGGTGGGCCAGTCGAGCACCCGGATGACCCGGAACGTGATGGGCCTGAGGAATTGGACACTCGCCGCGCGAGTCACGTGCAGTACGTCACCAGAGCGGGGAAGCACATGGGCTCCTGGGGAGGGAATGGCCGGCGGTACGCCGGACCGGAGGTGATCGGGGAAGTGCTGGGCCCGGTGACGGGGTCGTGCCTCGTGAACCGGTGATTCGGTGGTGGTGGTCGGGCCGTACCCGCTGGTGGCGGACCGCCACCCGACCATCACCGGTGCTGCTCCCGGGTACCGCTCCCGCCGCCGCAGCCGTCGGGCGTGCAGCGGCAGGGTCATCACCCCGGGGCAGGTCTCGTTGTCGCAGCTGGAACGGGTTGTTCGGCCGTCGTTCCGGCGCCGGTGTGGGTGCCGGACCGGCGATGCGTGGGTAGACGGTGAGTAACCCGAGCCATACGGACAGAGTGCATCAGCGACGTGCGACATGCAAGTTGCACGTCGACTTTTGCCGATACGTGAGCACGACACGTGAACGTGGCGCTTGATGACGCCGACCCCGGACCGGCACACTGGACGCCGGTTTCGCCCGACGCGGCCGGTCGACGACCGGCACCACCCCTGCCGCGAACGATCGCCCGCCGTTCGTCGGTTCGCGCCCTCGGCGGGTGGCGACGCAGGCGCGGGCCACCGGGAGGTAACCGGGTGAGCGCGAGGAACGGGCAGTCCCACCCGGCGAGCAGCGGAGTGACGCGGTGAGCGAGCGGCGCAGCCCCACCATCCGGCGTCGGCGGCTGGGCGCGGAACTCCGCCGCCAGCGCGAGGCGGCGAAGATCACCATCGAGACGGTCGCCGAGCAGTTGGAGTGCTCCGCCTCGAAGATCTCCCGGATCGAGACCGGCCACACCTCGGCGACGCCGCGCGACGTCCGCGACATGCTGCGGATCTACGGCGTGGTGGGCGTCGAGAGCGACGAGCTGGTGCAGATCGCCCGGGAGGCCCGGCAGAAGGGCTGGTGGCACCCGTACAGCACGGTGCTGGTCGGGGCCTACGTCGGGCTGGAGGCGGCGGCCAGCTCGATCCGCGCGTACGAGCAGCAGGTGGTCCCGGGCCTGCTGGAGACCGAGGAGTACGCCGGGGCCATGATCCGGGCGGCCCGCCCGGACTTCACCGACGACCAGGTGCAGCAACGGGTGCGTGTCCGTCTGGGCCGTCAGTCGTTGTTGACCCAGAACGATCCGGTCGATTTGTGGGTGGTGCTCGATGAGGCGGTGCTGAGCCGGCCGGTGGGCGGCGACGTGGTGATGCGTGGCCAGCTCCAGCGGTTGGTGGAAGTGGCGGAACTGCCGAACGTGACGCTTCAGGTCCTGCCCTTCGAGGTGGGCGCGCACGCCGGCATGGACGGCACCTTCACCATCCTCAGCTTCCCCGAACCGAGTGATCCCGATGTCGTGTACGCGGAGAACGCCACGGGTGGGCTCTTCCTGGAGAAGAGCGACGAACTGCAGAAGTACAGCTTCATCTTCGATCACATTCGAGCAGCGGCCATGCGCCCGGAGGAATCCATAGCTCACATCGCAAAACTGACAGAGGAGCCGCTGTGGAAATGGCGACCAAGGAGTTCCCCGTGGACCTGACGCAGGCGACCTGGTTCAAGAGCTCGAAGAGCGGGCCGAACTGTGACAACTGCGTCGAGGTGGCGTACGTGACCGGGGCGGTCGGCGTTCGGGACTCGAAGGACAAGACGGGCCCCGCCCTGGTCTTTGCTCCGGGAGACTGGCACGCCTTCGTCGCCGGCGCACGGAGCGGCGGGTTCGTCCGGCACTGATCGACGCAACGTGGCGTCGACGACGGGCCGGCCGGGAGATCCCGGCCGGCCCGTCGCCAGTTCCGTCCCGTCTCGTTGAACCCCTCGATACGGCGCTGGTCGACAACCCGCCGCACGGATCGGTAACCGAGCGAGGCAGGCGAGACGGATGACGACGATCGGTTCAGACAACCTCACCAACGGCCCGGGCAAGGCCGAGCGGTTCGGCGGCAAGTACCGCGGCGCGCGCCGGGACACCGTGCTCACCGAGGTCGGGTCCACCGACACCGAGACCGGCGGACGGGACGCCGGTTCGGCCGCGTCGGAGCAGGCGGGGCCGCCGCTGTCGCTGCCCTCGCTCGACCCGAACCCGCTGACCGAGCCCTCGTTCCCGCCGGCCGGGTGGCCGCTGGAGCCGAGCGGGTCGCTGGTCGACCACCCGCTGCTGCGCGGCCTGCTGATGGAGCTGCCGCCGAAGGGCAGCGTGCCGCCGCCCGGGTGGTTGGACCGCTGGTTCGAGGCGACCCGGGCGATCCTGGAGCTGCTATACGTGCAGGGGCCGGGCCGCACGCGCTGAGGCCGGCGCCGCCTCCGGTAACGCCCGCTCGGCGAGCCGGCTGTGCCGCAGCGCCAGACGTACCCCGATCGCGATGACCGCGAGACCGCCCAGGGTGACGGCCGGGCCGGTCAGGCGGGGGTCTGCGGCCAGGTCCAGCCCGGCGGCCGACAGCACGGGCGGCAGCGCGGCCAGGGCGGTGACCTGCACCGGCAGGCCGATCAGCGGATGCGCGCCGGCGGCCCGCAGGCCGTGCGGCGCCGGCGTCTCCGGCGCGCTGGCGAACGCGCCGGCACCGGCCCGGAGCCGGCGCAGCCGCCGTACCGTGCAGACCGCGACGGTGAGCGCCGGGCCGGCGGCGAGGCCGAGACCGGCGGCGGCCCGGTCGACCGGCGTCGCGCCGGCGCTGGTCAGGCCCACCGCCAGCACCGCCGCCGTCAGGCCGAGGCCGGTCAGGATCAGGGCGAGCAACCATCCGGTACGCCGCCGGAGTGCGCGGGCGCGGTCCAGCCGGGGCAGTCGGTCCGCCACGACGCCGGCGGCCAGCCAGACTGCGGCGATCGGCAGCAGAACGATGAGATGGTCATCCATGCGTTCAGCCTTGCCCGGATCGGCCCGCCGGGGAATCCGGGCCCGCCCCCGGTTCCACCCTCAACCCACCCCGTAGGGGTGGGGTCACCGTCCGTTCCGGACACACAGTGGACGGCGGAGCCGCGCCGGCGGTCAGACGGCGAAGGTGGGCGGGCGCTCCGTGGCCGGCGCCGGGGGCCGCGCCTTCCACAGGCCGGTCTTCTGGCCGGTGAGGCGGGCCAGGTAGGCCGGGTTGAGGATGACGTACCGGCGCCAGAGCCGCTTCGGCTCCAGGCCGAGCCGCCAGAACCACTCCAGCCCGGCCCGCTGCATCCAGGCGGGCGGCTGCCTGAGCAGGCCGGCGTGGTAGTCGAAGGCCGCGCCGACCGCCATCAGCGGCATGTCCAGCAGTGGCCGCATGGCGTACGCGAAGACTTCCTGGCGCGGGCAGCCCAGGCCGACCAGGACGAGCCGGGCCCCGCTGGCCCGGATCCGGTCGGCGATCTCCACGTCCTCGCCCGGCTGGACGTCGCGGAACTTAGACGGCTCCACCCCGGCGATCTTGAGGGCGGGGAACATCCGCTCCAGCGCCGGGATCAGCCGGGCCAGGGTCTCCTCGGTGGAGCCGTAGAGGTAGACCGGCAGCCCCTCCTCGGCGAAGCGGCGCAGCACGTGCAGGGTCAGCGTCGGGCCGTAGACCCGGTCGGACAGGCCGGCGTGGTGCAGCAGGTTGAGCGCCCAGCGGACCGGCTGGCCGTCCGGGGTGACCACGTCGAAGGAGTTGAGCCGGGCGTTGTGCGCCGGGTCGAGCACCCCGGTCATCACGCCGTGCACGGCCAGCGCGGTCAGCGCCAGCGGGCGGCGCTCGTGCCCGGCGGCCACCACCTGCTCGGTCGCCGAGGCGTAGTCGGTCGCGTCGACCAGGACGCCGAGGACGTTCCGCTTGCTCTGAGCGCTCACGCGCTCGCTGCGCTCGCTCATGGCTGCGGCACCCACTTGTCGACGTTGGCCTCGTAGATCTCCCGCATGATCATCGGTACGTCGTAGACCTGCTTCCACTCCGGGTAGTCGGCCTGGAACGCCTCGTTCGAGCCGATCCACCACTTGTGGTCGCCGATCCGGTTCGCCTCGACGTACTCGGTGACCATCTCCCGGCCGGTGATCTGCTCGGCCAGCGTGAACGCCTCCCGCATGGAGGTGTTCGAGTGCCGGCCGCCGCCCAGGTTGTAGACCGCCGCCGAGCGCGGGTTACGGAAGAACGCCTCGAACGCGGAGACCACGTCCGAGCTGTGGATCGCGTCCCGGACCTGCTTGCCCTGGTAGCCGAAGATCTTGTACGTGCGGCGCTCCATGTTCGCCCGCATCACGTACCCCAGGAAGCCGTGCAGCTCGGTCGCGGAGTGCGCGGGACCGGTCAGCGTGCCGCCCCGGAAGCAGGCGGTCCGCATGCCGAAGTAGCGGCCGTACTCCTGCACCATCACGTCGGCGGCGACCTTGGAGGCGCCGAAGACCGAGTGCAGGCAGGCGTCGATCGACATGTCCTCGCGGATGCCCTGCTCGTACGGGTGGCCCGGCTCGATCTCCCACCGGGTCTCCAGCTCGGCCAGCGGGAGGCTGTTCGGCCGGTCGCCGTAGACCTTGTTGGTCGAGCAGTGGACCACCGGCGCCTCGATGCAGTGCTCACGCACGTTCTGCAGCACGTTGAGGGTGCCGCCGGCGTTGACGTCGAAGTCGGTGAACGGGTCGCGGACCGCCCAGTCGTGCGAGGGCTGCGCGGCGGTGTGGATCACCACGGCGATGTCGCGGCCGTACCTCGCGAAGAGTTTCGCCAGCGAGTCCCGGTCACGGATGTCGATGCTGTGGTGGGAGTACGCGGACCCCAACTCGTCCGCGAGTCGCCGGACGTTCCACGCGGTCGACGCCTCGGCGCCGAAGAACTCCTGCCGCATGTCGTTGTCGATGCCGACCACGTCCAGGCCGAGACCGGCGAAGTGCCGGACCGCCTCGGACCCGATCAGACCGCCCGACCCGGTCACCAACGCGACACTCACACGCCACTCCTGGTCAGTAGGAGGCTGGGAACCATCGGAGCATAGCGTGACGTCCGGCACGCCCCGATACGACGCGAGGGCCCCGCAAGCTGCGGAGCCCTCGTCGATCTGGTGGGGAAGGGGGGAGTTGAACCCCCACGCCCTTTCGGGCACACGGACCTGAACCGTGCGCGTCTGCCATTCCGCCACTTCCCCGTGGCTGACCTCGAACACTGTAATCCGTGCCGGTCCGGCTGTCTCCAGCGGGCCCCGGACATCTTACGTGTCCTGCGTCATCGCCTCGACCGGTTACGCTCCGTGGAGCGGTCACCGTTCGCGGCGGACGAAAGACTAGCACGCCCGAAGGGTCCCTTCCGAACGGGCCGCCACGAGGCCGCCGAGCGGCGCGCGAGCTGCATGCGCGCCGGGCGGATACCATCATGTCCTCGGGACCCGAGGAGGAGCCGGTGAGCGTGCTGCAACGCTTCGAGAAGCGTCTGGAAGGCCTGGTCGAGGGGGCCTTCGCCAAGGTCTTCAAAGGGGTGGTCCACCCCGTGGAGATCCTCAACGCCATGCAGCGGGAGGCCGAGGCGCACAAGGCCATCCTGGCTGGTGGGCGCACGTTGGTGCCCAACCGCTACGTGATCGATCTCTCGCCGTACGACCACAGTCGGCTGGCGCCGTACGCCGCCGCGCTGGCCCAGGAGCTGGCCCAGTCGCAGGCGGAGTTCATCGGCGAGCAGGCGTGGACGGTCTACGGCGACGTGATCGTCGAGATCGAGCGCGGCGAGGGGCTGGACACCGGCATGTTCCGGGTCACGGCCGAGGTCTACACCGGTGGCGAGGTCGCCCCGGTCTCCGCGCCCGGCGGCTACGACGCCGGCCCGCCGGCGTACCCGTCGTACGACCAGGGTGGCGGCTACGGCCCGCCGCCGGGGCACGGTGGCGGCGCCCGTAACGTCCGGCTGGTCTCCGGTGACGGCCGCACCTACCCCCTCCAGATGGGGTCGACGGTGATCGGTCGCGGCGACCAGGCCAACCTGCGCCTGCCGGACGTCGGCATCTCCCGGCGACACGCCCGGCTGGACTTCGACGGCGGCCAGGTCGTGCTGACCGACCTCGGGTCGACCAACGGCACGATGGTCAACGGCCAGCGCGTCTCCGCGGTCGCCCTCAACCCCGGCGACATGGTCCAGCTCGGCACCACCACCCTGACCTTCCGCGTGGACGGCTGACCCGCCTTGCCGGAGCTCGTCATCACCGTCGCCCGGTTCGGATTCCTCATCCTGCTGTGGATCTTCGTGTTCACGGTGGTCGGCGTCATCCGCCGCGACCTCTTCGCGGGAGCCCGGTCGGGCCGGCTGGTGGCCGCGCCGCGCGCGGTGGGCGCCTCCAGCGGGCAGGCGTTGAAACCGGCCAAGGTGAAGCGGGGCAGGGCCGCCCACCAGCTGGTGGTCACCGCCGGCCAGCTCGCCGGCACCCGGATCACCCTCGGCGAAGCGCAGATCACCATCGGGCGGGCCGATGACTCCACCCTCGTCATCACCGACGACTACGCCTCCGCGCGGCACGCCCGGCTCGTGCCACGCGACGGGCAGTGGTTCGTCGAGGACCTCGGCTCGACTAACGGCACCTACCTGGATCGCGCTAAGGTCACCGGACCAACCCCCGTCCCCCTCGGCGTGCCGATCCGGATCGGCCGCACTTCTCTCGAATTACGGCCATGACTCTGACCCTGCGCTACGCGGCCCACAGCGACCGCGGTCTGATCCGAGACGGAAACCAGGATTCCGTCTACGCCGGGCCGCGGCTTCTCGCCGTCGCCGACGGCATGGGCGGCATGGCCGCCGGTGACGTCGCCAGCAACATCGTCATCGGTGCCATGGCGCCGCTCGACGAGGACGTCCCAGGGGACGCCCTCGTCGATGCGCTGCGTTCGGCCGTCGGCACCGCCAACCAGCAGCTCCGCGACACCGTGGACGCCAATCCGCAGCTGGAGGGGATGGGCACCACGCTCACCGCGACCCTCTTCTCCGGCAGCAAGCTCGGCATGGTCCACATCGGTGACTCGCGGGCCTATCTCCTGCGCAACGGTGAGTTCGCGCAGATCACCAAGGACGACACCTACGTCCAGATGCTCGTGGACGAGGGGCGGATCAGCGCGGAGGAGGCGAGCAGCCACCCCCAGCGCTCGCTGCTCACCCGGGCCCTCGACGGCCGCGACATCGACCCGGAGTACAGCGTCCGCCAGGTGCTGCCCGGTGACCGCTACCTGATCTGCAGCGACGGCCTCTCCGGCGTGGTCAGCGCGGACACCATCGCCGACACCATGCGGGAGTACACCGACCCGCAGCAGTGCGTCGAGCGGCTGGTCCAGCTCGCGCTGCGCGGCGGCGGCCCGGACAACATCACCGTGATCATCGCGGATGCCACCGACCAGGACATCGTCGAGGCGAGCCCGATCGTCGGCGGCGCCGCGTCCCGGGACCGGGGCATGGCCACCTCCGCCGACGTCTCCACCCCGGCGGCCCGCGCCTCGGCGCTCTCCGCGCCGCGTCCCCCGGTGCCCGAGGACCCGGCCGCCGACCGGGACGACGAGCCGGAGCGTCCCCGCCGCCGGCCGCTGCGTACCGTGGCGATGCTGGCGGCGCTGCTGGTGATCCTCGGCGGCGGTCTCTTCGCCGGCTGGACCTACACCCAGCGGCAGTACTACGTCGGGGCGACCGAGCAGGGGCAGCTCGCGGTCTTCCGCGGGGTCCCCGGCCAGGTCGCCGGGCTCGACCTGTCCAGCGTGCACTCGACCAGCCAGGCCAAGCTGGACGACCTCACCCTCGCCGCGCAGGAGCAGGTCAAGCAGGGCATCCAGGCCAAGAGCGAGCCGGACGCGGTCCGCCGGCTGGCCGAGCTGACCAGCGACGACCCGGCCAACCCCAACCTCAAGCCGGTCTGCCCGCCGAGCCCGACCGTGGCGGTGAGCGCCTCCGCGGTCGCGCCGACGGCCAGCCCGGCCGCACCCACCCCGGCCGCCAGCGGCGGACCGGCCGGCACCGTCACCCCCGCGCCGACCACCACGCCCGACGCCTCGGCCTCCGACCCGGTACCGCCGGTCGTGGACCCGGCGGGCTGCCGGTCGACCGATTGAATGTCGGCTGAGAGCCCGAGGATCGATCCGTGACCGCAGCGGCCACACCGGCAGTCTCGCCCGCCACGACGGGCGAGCAGCCCGGCGTACGCCTGGCCCGGTCCCGGCGCAACTCGGAGCTCTCCCTGCTGCTGCTGGCGATGGTGCTGGTGGCGGCGTACGGGGCGATCATCGAGGCGAACATGCTCGACACGGTCACCCCGGACTTCTGGATGCCGGCGGCGGTGCTGGGCGCGCTGTTCCTCGGCATGCACCTGGTCATCCGGTGGCTGGCGCCCTTCGCCGACTCGGCCCTGCTGCCGGCGGTCGCCCTGCTCAACGGGATCGGGGTCGGCTTCCTGCGCCGGCTCGACCTGGGCAAGGCGGCGCCGGCCGAGCGGGAGACGCTGGCCATCTTCGCCGGCAACGGCGGGCGCCAGCTGGCCTGGACGCTCGCCTCGGTGATCCTCGCCGCGGTGCTGCTGTTCATCATGAAGGACCACCGGGCGGTCTCCCGGTACGCGTACACCCTCGGCCTGGCCGGCATCGTCCTGGTGATGATCCCGGCGGTGCTGCCCGCCAGATACTCGGAGATCTATGGCGCCAAGCTGTGGATCAAGGTCGGCGGCTTCAGCATCCAGCCGGGTGAGTTCGCCAAGCTGGCCCTGCTGGTCTTCTTCGCCTACTACCTGGTCCGCAAGCGCGAGGTGCTCTCGCTGGCCAGCCGCCGGGTCCTCGGCATCGACTTCCCGCGCGGCCGGGACCTCGGCCCGGTGATCGCGGTCTGGGCGTTCAGCCTGCTGGTGCTGGTCTTCGAGAAGGACCTCGGCACCTCGCTGCTCTACTTCGGCATGTTCGTGGTGACGCTCTACATCGCCACGGAACGGGTGAGCTGGCTGCTCATCGGTCTGCTGCTGTTCTTCGGCGGCGCCTACCTGGCGTACGTGCTGGGCGGCACGATCGGGGGGCCGTTCGCCAACTTCCACCTGCGCGCCGAGATCTGGCTGGACCCGTTCTCCGACCCGTACGAGAAGGGCTACCAGCTGGTCCAGGGCCTGCTGGCGCTGGGCAGCGGCGGCCTCTTCGGCGCCGGGCCGGGCGCCGGCGAGCCGCTGTTGATCCCCGAGGTGCAGAACGACTTCATCTTCGCCGGCATCGGTGAGGAGATCGGCCTGTTCGGGCTCACCGCACTGCTGGTGACCTACCTGCTGATCGTCGAGCGGGGCCTGCGGGCCGGGCTCGCCGTCCGGGACTCGTTCGGCAAGCTGCTCGCCGGTGGTCTCGCCTTCACCCTCGGGCTCCAGGTCTTCGTGATCGTCGGCGGGATCAGCAAGCTCATTCCGCTGACCGGCCAGACCACGCCGTTCCTCTCCGCCGGTGGCTCGTCGCTGATGGCCAACTGGCTGCTCATCGCGGTACTGCTGCGGGTCTCCGACGCGGCCCGCCGCCCGGTGACCCAGGGCTCCGGTCCGGCGGCCCGACCCGCCGGCGGCCCGCCGGAGCAGTTGCACGGCGCCCCCACGGAGGTGATCCGCCCGTGAACGCACCCCTGCGCCGCGTCGGCGTCGTCGTCATGATCCTGTTCGGTCTGCTCTTCGCGAACCTCAACTGGATCCAGGCCTACAAGGCCGATGAATACCGCACCAGCGACTACAACGGCCGGGTCCAGGTGGCCTTGTACGAGCGCCCGCGCGGCAACATCGAGGCCGGCGGCACGGCCCTCGCCACCAGCAAGGCGACCAGCGGCAAGCTGAAGTACCTGCGCAACTATCCGGGCGGACCGAAGTACGCGCACGTGCTCGGCTACGAGCCGGTCAACCTCGCGGACACCGGCATCGAGCGGGTGGAGAACGACTTCCTCGCCGGCACCAGCGACGCGCTGATCGCCAACCGGATCAAGGACATGTTCACCGGCGACAAGACCGGTGGTGGCAACGTGCTGCTCACCATCTCCAAGCGCGCCCAGGACACCGCGTACGAGCAGCTGCGGAACAACAACAACGGGGTCAAGAAGGGCGCGGCGATCGCCATCGACCCGCGTACCGGGGCGGTGCAGGCGCTCGTCTCGATGCCGAGCTTCGACCCGAACCCGCTGGCCGACCACGACACGAACAAGGCCACCGCCACGTACAACCAGCTGGAGCAGGACCCGGACGAGCCGCTGAAGAACCGGGCGCTCTCCGAGACGCTGCCACCCGGCTCGACTTTCAAGATCGTGGTGGCCGCCGCAGCGCTGGAGAACGGGGTCGGCAAGAACACCCAGATCCCGGCCGGGTCGAGCTGGACCCCGCCGACCTCGGGCTCCCCGATCCGCAACGCCGCGCCGTCGATCTGCCCCCAGTCGCAGGTCACTCTGATGGACGCGGTCACCCATTCGTGCAACACCGGCTTCGCCCAGCTCGGCGTGAAGCTCGGCGCGGACACCCTCAAGGAGAAGGCCCGGCAGTTCGGGTTCGAGCAGGACGACCTCACCGTCGGCCAACTCGGCGAGGGCGGCCTCACCGTCGCACCGAGCCGGACCGGCGCGATGGAGGCCCCCGGCGGCGGCACGGACCCGGCCGCGCTGGCCCAGTCCTCCATCGGGCAGCGCGACGTCAAGATGACCCCGTTGGAGGGCGCGCTGATCGCCGGCACGGTCGCCAACAGTGGCAGTCAGATGCGGCCGTACCTGGTGAAGCAGCTGCTCGCGCCGGATCGCACCACCAGCTACTACACCGCCAAGCCCCGCGAGCTGCGCCAGCCGGTCAACGGCACGGTCGCCGCCGACCTGCGGGAGATGATGGTCAGCGTCGTGGAGAACGGCAGCGGCCAGAAGGCGCAGCTCCGCGGCTACACCGTCGGCGGCAAGACCGGCACCGCCCAGTCCGCGCCGAACCGGCCCGACCACGGCTGGTTCATCGGCTTCGCCCTCGACAAGAACGGCACCCCGGTCTCCGCGGTGTGCGTAATGCTGGAGGAGGCGGGCAGCGGCGGCAGCGGCGAGGCGGCCCGGATCGCCGGCAAGATCATGCAGGCCGCCATCGCCGACTCCGGGGGCCGCTGACATGCTCCACCCCGGCGTCCAGCTCGGCAACCGCTACCGCCTCGACGAGCGGATCGCCAGCGGTGGCATGGGTGACGTCTGGCGCGGCACCGACCAGGTGCTGGGCCGTACCGTGGCGGTGAAGAGCCTGCTCCCGGCGCTGCTGGACGAGCCCGGCTTCGCCGAGCGGTTCCGGGGCGAGGCGCGGACCATGGCCACCATCAACCACCCGGGCGTGGTGGACGTCTACGACTTCGGCAGCGACCAGCACATCGCCTTCCTGGTGATGGAGTACGTCGAAGGCGACGCCCTGTCGGCGACGCTGAGCCGGGTCGGCCGGCTCACCCCGGCCCGGACGATGGCGCTGGTCGCCCAGGCGGCCGACGCGCTGCACGCCGCCCACGAGAAGGGCATCGTGCACCGGGACGTGAAGCCGGGCAACCTGCTGGTCCGGCCGAACGGGACGCTGGTGCTGACCGACTTCGGCATCGCCCGCTCCGACCTGGTCGGCCAGCTCACGGCCGCCGGCTCGGTGCTCGGCACCGCCTCGTACATCTCCCCGGAGCAGGCCACCGGCGCGGTCGCCACCCACGCCTCCGACGTGTACGCGCTCGGCGTCGTGGCGTACCAGTGCCTCGCCGGCCGGCGCCCGTTCGAGGGGGACAACCCCCTCGAGATCGCCATGAAGCACGTCCAGGAGCCCCCCCGGCCGCTGCCCGGCGACATTCCGCCGCAGGTGAAGGCGATCGTGGAGCGGGCCCTGGCCAAGGATCCGTCCGCCCGCTGGCCGAGCGCCGCCGCGCTGGCCTCGGTGGCCCGGCAGGCGAAGCTCGCGCTCTCCCAGCAGGCGCGGGCCGGTGGTCACGCCAACCCGGTCTCGGCGGCGCCGGCCTCGCCGGCCGCCCCGGTCGCCCGCGCCCAGGTGCCGACCGCCCGTCAGCAGCACCGCCCACCCGCGCTGGCCCAGCAACCCCGACCGTCGGCCGCCGGTCCGGCCCGCCCGCCGGTTGCCGCGCGACAACCGCAGCCGCCCGTGGCGGCGCAGCGCCCGCCGGCCCCGGCCGTGCCGCAGGCCCGGCCGCTGGTCGCGCAGCCCGTGCCGCCCCGCGGGGCCGCGGTCGTGCCGCCGGCCTCCACCCGGTCCGACCGCCCCGTCGGGTACGCCCGGCAGCCGGTTCCGGCTTCCGTTCCGCGTCGTTCCAGGTCAGGGATGGTGACGGTGGCCATCCTGCTGGCCGTACTGGTCCTGGTCTGCTCCGGCGTGATTTCCTACAGGGCGCGGCAGGACGCGCACGCCGGTGACCCCGGCGCGTCCGGCCCGCTGAGCGTGACGTCCGGCGCGGTGAGCGCGTCTGGACGCGACGATCTGGCCCAGACGCCGTACCGTCGGGTGGAACGGCTCCGACCGGGTGGCGACGAGACGACGACGAGCGAAGGACGACGAACGCGATGACAGCGCAGGCCCGCCTGCTCGGTGGCAGGTACCAGGTCGGCGAGCTGCTCGGCTACGGCGGCATGGCGGAGGTTCACCGTGGTCGTGACCTCCGGCTGGGCCGGGACGTCGCGATCAAGATGCTCCGTACCGACCTGGCCCGGGACGCCACCTTCCAGATGCGGTTCCGCAGGGAGGCGCAGAACGCCGCCTCGCTGAACCACCCGGCGATCGTCGCCGTCTATGACACCGGCGAGGAGACCGCGCCGACCGGTGAGACGCTGCCGTTCATCGTGATGGAGTTCGTCAACGGCCGGACGCTGAAGGAGGTCCTCGGGGTCGAGGGCCGGCTCCAGCCGCGCCGGGCGCTGGAGATCTGCGCCGACATGTGCGCCGCGCTGGAGTTCAGCCACCGGCACGGGATCATCCACCGGGACATCAAGCCGGGCAACGTGATGCTCACCCAGACCGGCCAGGTCAAGGTGATGGACTTCGGCATCGCCCGGGCGTTGGCCAGTGGCGCCACCACGATGACCCAGACCAGCGCGGTCATCGGCACCGCGCAGTACCTCTCCCCGGAGCAGGCGCGCGGCGAGGCCGTGGACGCCCGCTCCGACGTCTACGCCGCCGGTTGCGTGCTCTTCGAGCTGGTCTGCGGGCACCCGCCGTTCGTCGGGGACAGCCCGGTGAGCGTGGCCTACCAGCACGTACGGGAGGCCCCGCCGACGCCGAGCGACATCAACCCGGACGTCAACCCGGCGGTCGACGCGATCGTGCTCAAGGCGCTGTCGAAGAACCCGCTCAACCGATACCAGAGCGCCGGCGAGATGCGGGCCGACCTGCTCCGGGCCGCCGCCGGCCGCCCGGTGCTGGCCACCCCGGTCATGCCGCAGGACGAGACGGCGCACCTGGCTCCGGCCGCCGGTGGCGGGTACCCGACGCAGGTCGGCGGCGCGCAGACCCGGCAGCAGGTGCCGGCGCGGGTCGGCGATCCGGGTCGGCGCAAGAGTTCGGCCTGGGTGATCGCCGCGTTCGCGGCGGTCGGTGTGCTGGCGGTGATCGCCCTGGTGACGGCGCTGCTGATGCAGAGCAGCGGCCCGGAGAAGACCCAGGTGCCCAACCTGGCGGGTAAGGACCAGGCCACCGCGTTCACCGAGGTCCAGAACGCCGGCCTGAATCCGGTGCTGGGCGACCAGGTCTTCAACAGCACCTGCACGGAGGGCACGGTTGCCGAGCAGAACCCACCCGCCGGCAGCAGCCTGGAGCAGAACAGCCAGGTGACGGTCAAGATCTGCGGCGGAAAGCCGGAGGTCAAGGTCCCGACCGGTCTCGAGGGAAGCAAGCGTGCGAGCGCAGAGGCCCGGTTGAAGGACGAGAAGTTCAAGGTCAAGGTCGTCGAGAAGGACAGCGCCGAGAGTGAGGACATCGTCCTCTCGGTTTCGCCAGCAGAAGGTCAGCTCGTGCCGGAGGGCACCGAGGTGACGTTGACGGTCTCCAAGGGCAACGTCCGGCAGGTGCCGGACGTGGTGGGTCTCAGCCAGGCGGAGGCTACCCGTTCCCTGCAGAACGCCGGCTTCAAGGTCGATGTCGAGCTTGGTCGGGAGGTGCCGGCGGACGAAGCGGGCAAGGTCGTCAGCCAGGATCCCAAGGGCGACAGCAAGAAGACGCGTGGCAGCACGGTGACCATCGTGGTCAGCGTCCCCGAGGCCAGCCAGGAGCCGACCCCGCCCACCGGGACTCCGACCAGCCCGCCCCCGAGCACCGGCAACGGTGGCGGTCTGTTCCCCCCGCCTCCGGACAACGTCCCCGCCGAATGAACTGGACACAGCACTGACGAAGGCCCGGTCCCCCTGCGGGACCGGGCCTTCCGGCTACGGCTCGGCGACGCTGTCAGGCGTTGGCGAAGGCGGCCCTACGCCGGGCGTCCACCTCGGCCGCCAGCTCCGGGGCGCGGTCCAGCGCCTCCGGGTGGCCGCAGGCGGCCAGCCAGTTCGCCAGCATCAGGTGACCGCCCTCGGTCAGCACCGACTCCGGGTGGAACTGGACGCCCTCGATCGGCAGCGTCCGGTGGCGCATCGCCATCACGACACCGGACTCCGTCCAGCCGGTGACCTCCAGCTCGTCGGGCAGCGTCTCGGGGAGCACAGCGAGCGAGTGGTAGCGGGTGGCGGTGAACGGGTCCGGCAGCCCGGCCAGCACGCCGACCGAGCGGTGGCGTACCTCCGAGGTCTTGCCGTGCAGCAGCTCGGGGGCCCGGGTCACGGTGGCGCCGAACGCCTCACCGATGGCCTGGTGGCCGAGGCAGACGCCGAAGAGGGGTAGCCTGCCGCCGTACTCCTTGATCACGTCGAGGCAGATGCCGGCGCGGTCCGGGCTGCCCGGGCCGGGCGAGAGCAGCACGCCCGCCGAGCCGAGCCGGCCGACCTCGGCGATGTCGATCTCGTCGTTGCGGCGGACCTCGCAGTCGACGCCGAGCTGGCCGAGGTACTGCACCAGGTTGAAGACGAACGAGTCGTAGTTGTCGATGACCAGGACACGCATGGGGCTCACTCGTCCGGGGAGGGGGGCGGGGTGTTGTTCTGCTCGGTGTCGTACTGGATGTCGTGCTCGTCGCCGGGGGGCTCGTCGCCGACCGGGGTGGTGTCGCCGCCCTCGTTGCCGGGGACCCCCGAGTCCTGCTGGGTGACCTGCACGTCGTCGAAGGGGGTCACCAGGGGTTCGGCCCAGGGGAAGACCACGTACCAGAGCAGGGCGACGGTCGCGGCGGCGAGCAGCAGCGAACCGGTGATCTTGCCGGCCAGGCCGAAGGGCAGCCTGCGCCAGATCCAGGCGTACATCGTCGTCAGCCTCCCAGTGCCGCCGGGCGGCCCTTGGACTTGGGCATGCTGGCCTTGGCGTCCAGCTCGGCGTGGATGATCAGGCGCTGGTAGTTGTCGAACTTCGGGTTGCAGGTGGTCAGGGTGAGCAGCTTCTTCGGCTTCTCTCCCGGCGCCAGCTTGATCGGTGCCGGCGCGACGACCTCGACCTGGTCGGGCCGGACGATCCGGGTCTTGATGACCTTGTAGACGTACCACTCGGTCTTGGTCTCGACGACGATCGCGTCGCCGTCGTCGAGCTCGTCCAGCCGCCAGAAGGTGGCCCGGTTGCGGTGCCCGGCGACGGAGAAGTTGCCCGCCTCGCCCGGCATGGCGCTCTTCGGGTAGTGGCCCGGGGCGTACCGGATGTCCTTCTGGGTGACGCCCTCCACCACGACCCAGTTCTTGTCGAGTCTGGGGATGTAGAGCCCCGCGATCGGCTTGCCCTCCACCGGCGGCTTGGGCTTGGCCGTCGGCCCGGCGGACGGCGCGACGGTGGGGTCGCCGCTGGGCCCCCACTCCTGCGCCAACTGGCTGCTGAGGTCGCCCTGGTGGGCATCGACGATGGCCGACTTGCCCCAGATCTCGTACCCGGCGAAGAGGAGTACCACCAGGCCGAAGGTGATTAGCACCTCGCCGGTGGCCCGGATGCCGGTGCGCAACCGGGACGCCACGGACGGCCTGGTCAACTCGGAGTAGATGCTCTTGTAGCCCTCGCCGGTCTGGTGCGGCCGGAGTTGGACCACCCGCTCGCCGCGCCGGGGCTGCGGCGGCTCGGCGGGCGCGTCGCCGGCCGTGCCGTCGCGCTCGGGCACGGGCGGCACCGCGCCCATCAGCGCCGTCGAGTCCAGCGCCGGCCGGGGAGGCGTGGGCCGTCCGGCCACCGCCGGGATGATCGCGGTGGCCGCCGGGTCCGCCGACCGGTCCGGCCCGTCGCCGGCCGGGCGGGCACCCGGCAGACCGCCACCGGTCCAGTGGGGGTCGGTCAGGCCGCCGGGAGCGG
Organism: Micromonospora sp. NPDC050200; assembly: GCF_040656135.1. Taxonomy (NCBI): domain Bacteria; kingdom Bacillati; phylum Actinomycetota; class Actinomycetes; order Micromonosporales; family Micromonosporaceae; genus Micromonospora; species Micromonospora sp. NPDC050200. The sequence goes on along the minus strand of NZ_JBFALG010000038.1, from coordinate 45,463 downwards.
CCGGCTGGGCGCCGGGCTGTCCGCCGGGAGCGGCGGAATGGGCGGGTCCACCCTCGGGAGCGGCCGCGCGGGGCAGTCCGGGCCCACCGGACCCGGCCTCCGGCGTGGGTACGCCGGGACGGGCTCCGCCGGGCGGCGACGGGTACGGGTGTCCGGGGCCGCCCGGGCCCGTGGCGCGGTCGTCGGCGGTGGGCTCGCCGGCCCGCCGGGCGTCGGGTGCGGCGGCTGGGCGGTCCGTGGGACGGGCGGCGATCGTGGGGAGGAAGGCGGTGGGCGCCTCGGTGGCGGGCTGTGGCCGTACCCCCGATCGGGGTTGGTGGTCGGCGGCGGCCGCGGTGGCGGGGCCCGGCGCGGCGGGGCGCTCCGGCCCGGCCGGCGGCCGGTGGGCGGCTGGCGGGGCCGACGGCGGCTGGGTGGCGGCGGGCGCGGCCGGGCGGACCTCGGCGTTGCCTGGCCACGCGGGTGGCGCGGGCCGGGTCGGGCCGTCGGCGGATCGGGCCGTCGGTGAGCCACCGGAGAACGGGTCGACGGCAGCGCGGTCGGGCGTCGGGTCGGCGGCCGGGCGGCCGCGCGTCGGGTCGGCGTTCGCGTGGCCGGGCGTCGGGTCCGTGGCCGTGGGTCGGGGGGCCGGGTCCGGAGGCGGGCCGGGGTGCGCCGGGGGCCGGTTCGCGGGCGAGCGCGGCGGCAGCACCGGGTCGGGCCAGGTGTTGCGACGGGCCGGCGGGGTGGAGTCGTCGACCTTGGGGATGACCGCGGTCGGGTCGTCGCTCCGGTCGTGGTGGCGCGGGTCCCTGCCGTCGGGACTCATCGGGGCACCTTCGCCGATCGCAGGGCGGTGGAGTCCTCGAAGGCCGGCACGGTCACGGAGGAGACGGTCTCCTTGTATCCCAACTGGTAGTGCTCGGCCGCCTGCTTGAACAACCCGACTCCCTCAGAGCCGGCGAGGGCCTGCTGGAGGGCAGCGGGATCGCCGATTGCTACGATCTTGAACGGTGGGGAGTACACCCGGCCGTGCAGCAGCAGGGTGTTACCCACGCAGCGTACCGCGCTGGTGGACAGCACGCGGACGTTCATGATTGACATGGCCTCCGCGCCGCCGGCCCAGAGCGCGTTCACCACCGCCTGCACGTCGCCCTGGTGGACGACCAGGTCGTCGTTGGTCGCGCCCTTGGGCAGGGTCTGGTCGTTGCGGCGGGGCGCGTCGTCGAGCTCGACGATCACGCCCGGGCCGGAGAGCGCGGTGAACCCGGCGGCCTCCCGGCTGCGGTCGGCCCGGTCGCGCTGCTCCTTGACGGGGGCGTCCGTGTCAGCCAGCGTGGCGGTCTGGCTCTCGACCTCGGCGCGCAGCCGGGCGGCCCGCAGCTCGCTGGCCGCCACCTGCTCGCGGCGGTCCTCGATGAGCTGGGTCAGCTGGGGCCGCCGGTCCTCCCGCAGGACGGTGCCGCCGGCGGTGGTGGCGGTGGTGGTGAAGAGCAGCCCGGCCGCGGCGGCGATCAGTGGCACCCCGATCGACCAGCCCGGTCGCCGCTGCCGTGGACGCCGTGGCAGGAGCGCGGCGACCGCGCGCCGCATGACCTTCTGCCAGGACGCCGCGCCGGATGTGTACTCCACCGAGCGTTCCTTCCGCCTCGTCTGGTTGATCCCCGCCACGATGCCTGCGGGAGCGTACGCCCCGGGGCGGTTTCCCTTTTTTCGGTCACTCCGCGCACCGGCCTGACCCCATTCGTGGCTTGGACGGCTCGTCCGGACTACGCTAGCTGTCGAACATTATTGGCCATGGACCGTCGCCCCCGCGCCCGGTTGTCAGGCCGGACGAGGTCGTCACCCCTCTGGAGAGCGTCGTGCCCAAGTCTCAGGTCCGCAAGAAGAAGGTGTACACCCCGCCGACGGACGTGCGTCCGACGGCGACGGCGGCGACGCGCAAGCCTAGCCCCGTGTGGCTGCCGGCCAGCGCGATCGCGCTGATCGTCGGTGGCATCGGCTGGCTGGTGGTCTACTACCTCTCCGAGCAGGAGTACCCGGTCGCCACGTGGGGCTACTGGAACCTCGCCGTCGGCTTCGGCGCGATGGTCGCCTCGCTGATCCTGCTCTCCCGCTGGCGCTGAGCCGGGCGGCGCCGGCGGCGCCGCCGGGGACAGATCCATGTCACCTTCGCAGAACCCTGCCCGGCGCTCCGGCGCCGGGCACCCTATGGTGTGCGCAGGGCGGCGTGGCCGGGTGCGAGAAGACTCACGTTACCGCTGGGTAACCTTGCGCGTAGGCTGCTCTGCATGACCGAGCGGAGCGAGGTCATCGACCGGCCCGGTCGAGGGTGCGGCAACGGCGTGACGCCGGCCGCGCCCTGACACCGGCCCCCGGTCGCCGAGCCGCTCGACAGGCAGCAGACCGGGAGGCCAACTCGATGGGCAGCGTCCAGATCGTCACCACGATCCTCGCGGCCGCCATCACCGCCGTGGCGGTGTGGCTTGCGGTGCGCGCGGTCATGAAGATGGTGGCGGTGATCCGGCTGGGTCAACCGGCACCGGAGCGGTTCGCCGACAGGGGCACCCGCACCAGGACCATGCTGGTGGAGACCGCCGGCCACACCCGGATGCTCAAGTGGAGCGTGGTGGGTGCGGCGCACTGGTTCGTGATGGTCGGCTTCATCGTGCTGTCGCTGCTGGTGCTGGAGGCGTACTTCGAGGTCGTCTCCCCGACCGGCGGCCTGCCGCTGATCGGCGGCCTGACCGTCTACGGCCTGGTCACCGAGCTGATCGCGATCCTCGGCACGGTCGGCATCCTGGTGCTGATCGCGATCCGGGTCCGCAACCGGCCGACCCGGCCCCGGGGCCGCTCCCGGTTCACCGGCTCCACGATGTGGCAGGGCTACTTCGTCGAGGCCGTGGTCCTCTCCGTGCTGATCATGGGCTTCGTCATCCGGGGCTTCAAGGTCGCCACCGACCACTTCGAGTACCCGGTCTGGGCCACCCCGGTCAGCCACGCCGTCGGCGGGCTGTTGCCCGACTGGGACGCCGGCGTCAGCATCGCCGCGTTCATCAAGATCGCCATCTCGATGACCTGGCTGATCGTCATCGCGCTGAACGTGACGATGGGCGTCGCCTGGCACCGCTTCCTGGCGTTCTTCAACATCTTCTTCAAACGCGAGCCGGCCAAGCCCGCCGGCTCCGGCCTCGGCGCCCTGCGGCCGATGATGAGCGAGGGCAAGCCGCTCGACTTCGAGGAGGCCGACCCGGAGTCCGATCAGTTCGGCGTCGCCCAGGTCGAGCAGTTCACCTGGAAGGGCCTGCTGGACTTCAGCACCTGCACCGAGTGCGGGCGCTGCCAGTCGCAGTGCCCGGCCTGGAACACCGGCAAGCCGCTCTCGCCGAAGCTGCTCGTGCTCAGCCTCCGCGACCACGCGTACGCCAAGGCGCCGTACCTGCTGGCCGGCGGCGGCAAGGACCTCACCGGCGAGGAGAAGGCCACCGCCGCGCAGCTCGCCCACGTCGACGTGCTGGCGCTCGCCGAGGCCGACAAGCCGCTGATCGGCACCGCCGAGTCCGGCGGGGTCATCGACCCCGACGTGCTCTGGTCCTGCACCACCTGCGGTGCCTGCGTCGAGCAGTGCCCGGTGGACATCGAGCACGTCGACCACATCGTCGACATGCGCCGCTACCAGGTGCTGATCGAGTCGAGCTTTCCGTCCGAGGCCGGCGTCATGCTCCGCAACCTGGAGAACAAGGGCAACCCGTGGGGCGCCCCGCAGAACACCCGCGAGGACTGGACCAAGGGCCTCGACTTCGAGGTGCCGCGGGTCGGCGAGGTCGACGACTTCGAGTACCTGTTCTGGGTCGGCTGCGCCGGCGCGTTCGAGGACCGGGCCAAGAAGACCACCCGGGCGGTCGCCACGCTGCTCAACGAGGCCGGCGTCAAGTTCGCCATCCTCGGGGAGGGCGAGACCTGCTCCGGCGACCCGGCCCGCCGGATCGGCAACGAGTTCGTCTTCCAGATGCTCGCCCAGCAGAACGTCGAGACCCTGAACGAGGCGTTCGAGGGCCGGGAGAAGGCCAAGCGCAAGATCGTGGCCACCTGCCCGCACTGCTTCAACACCCTCGGCAACGAGTACGGCCAGCTCGGCGGGGAGTTCGAGGTCGTGCACCACACCCAACTCCTGGCCCACCTGGTCTCGACCGGCAAGCTGACCCCGGTGCAGCCGGTGGACGGCGGGGTCACCTACCACGACCCCTGCTACCTGGGCCGGCACAACCGGGTCTTCGCCGCGCCCCGTGAGGTGCTGGGCAGTGCCATCGCAGGCGGAGCCGGAGCTGGCCAGGGTGGTGCGGCCATCCCGTCCGGCGCGGGGCACGACAGCGCCCTCATCGAGATGCCGCGCAACAGCGAGCGCTCCTTCTGCTGCGGTGCCGGCGGCGCCCGGATGTGGATGGAGGAGAAGATCGGCAAGCGGATCAACGTGGACCGGGTCGAGGAGGCCATGGCCACCGGGGCGAAGACGGTCGCCGTCGGCTGCCCGTTCTGCTCGACGATGCTCAACGACGGGGTCAACGGCAAGGGCGCCGGCGAGCAGGTCGAGGTCATCGACGTGGCCAGCGTGCTGCTCCGCTCGGTCAAGCCGGAGAACGCCCAGGGCGACAAGCAGACCGAGCCGGTCGCCGGCTGAGGCGTACCCCCGGATCACCGGCACCACGACGGCGGTGGGCACCCCACGGGTGTCACCGCCGTCGCCGTCTGCGCCGACTCGTGCCCCGGGGCCCACCCGTGGAACAATCGCGCCCGAGGTGAGGCGATCATCGACGGCCTGCTGTTCACCACGCTGTTGCCCCTGGTCGGTTTCGTCCTGCTGACCGCCGGCAACGCGTTCTTCGTCGCGGCCGAATTCGCCCTGGTCACCGTCGATCGGGCGGAGATCGACCGGCGCGCCGACGCCGGGGACGGTGCGGCGACCACGGTACGCCGGGCGCTGCGCGAGCTGTCCTTCCAGCTCTCCGGGGCGCAGCTGGGCATCACGCTCACCGCGCTGCTCACCGGCTACCTCGCCGAGCCGGCGCTGGCCCGGCTCTTCGCCCCGCTGCTGCGGCCGGTGGGCGGGGCGGAACGGTTCGGCCCGCTGCTCGCCCTGGCCCTGGCCACCCTGATCTCCATGCTCTTCGGCGAACTGGTGCCGAAGAACCTCGCGCTGGCCCGGCCGATGCCCGCCGCCCTGGCCACCGCCGGCCCGATGCACGGCTTCTCCCGCACCTTCGGCTGGCTGATCAGGGCGCTGAACGGCTCGGCGAACCGGCTGGTCCGGCAGCTGGGCGTCGAGCCGCAGGAGGAGCTCGCCAGCGCCCGCTCCCCGGAGGAACTGGGGCTGCTGGCGGCCATCTCCGCCCGGGCTGGCGCGCTGCCGCCGGACACCGCCATGCTGCTGCGCCGCACCATCCGCTTCGGCGACAAGCGGGCCGCGGAGGCGATGACCCCGCGGGTCGACGTGGTCGCGCTGCGGGCCACCGCCACCGTGGCCGAGCTGCTGGAGGCGTCCCGGCAGACCGGACGGACCCGCTTCCCGGTGTACGAGGAGACCCTCGACCTGGTCACCGGGGTCGCGGGCGTGCCGGACGCGCTCGGGGTGCCGCTGGCGCGGCGCGCCTCCACCACTGTCGCGGCGGTGGCCCGCGAACCGGTGTACGTGCCGGAGAGCCTGGACCTCGACGGCGTGCTGGCCGCGCTGAAGGACGCCGGCGCCGACCTGGCCATCGTGGTCGACGAGTACGGCGGCACCGACGGCGTGGTCACCATCGAGGACCTGGTCGAGGAGCTGGTCGGCGAGATCGCCGACGAGTTCGACCCGGACGCGGTGGACGATGCCGTCGCGGCCGAGCTGACCGTGCCGGGGGGCGAACGGACCGTCCTGCTCGACGGAATGCTCCGCGAGGACGAGCTGGCCGAGCAGACCGGCTTCCGGCTGCCCGAGGGCCCGTACGAGACGCTGGCCGGGTTCCTGATGGCCCGCCTGGGCCACATCCCGGTGCCCGGCGAGACGGTCGAGGAGTCCGGGTACGAGTTCACGGTGGTCGAGGTGGAGCGGCACCGGATCGAGCAGGTCCGGGTCCTCCGCCCGGAGGAGCCGGACGGCGATGACTGAGCTGCTGGTCGCCGTGGCGCTGCTGCTCGGCAACGCGTTCTTCGTGGGCAGCGAGTTCGCGCTGATCGCGTCCCGCCGTACCGTGGTCGAACCGCTCGCGGCGACCTCCCGGCGGGCCCGCTGGGCGCTGTCGGCGATGAACCGGATCCCGCTGATGATCGCCGGGGCACAGCTCGGCATCACCGTCTGCTCGCTGGGGCTCGGGGCGATCGCCGAACCGGCCCTGGCCCACAACCTGGAACCGGCGTTCCACGCGCTGGGGCTGCCGGCCGGGGCGATCCACCCGGTCTCGTTCCTGATCGCCCTCGGTGTGGTGGTCTTCCTGCACACCGTGGTCGGCGAGATGGTGCCGAAGAACATCACGCTGGCCGGGCCGGAGCTGTCCGCGCTCTGGCTGGGGCCGGCGATGCTGGCCTTCTGCGTGGCGACCAAGCCGCTGCTGGTGGCGATGAAGTGGGCGGCCCGTCAGGTGCTGTGGCTGTGGCGGGTCGAGGCGACCGACGCGGTGAAGACGGTCTTCACCGCCGAGGAGTTGGCCGGGCTGGTGTCGCAGGCGCGCACCGAGGGGTTGCTGGACGCGGAGGAGCACGCCCGCATCACCGGGGCGCTGGCCCTGCACCGGCGTACCGCGGCCGACGCCCTGCAACCCTGGTCGACGGTGACCACCGTGGCCGAGGACGTCTCACCGGCGTCGCTGGAGGTGCTGGCCACCCGGACCGGCCGTTCCCGGTTCCCGGTGGTGCAGCGGTCGACCCGGCGGGTGCTCGGCTTCGTGCACGTCAAGGACGTGCTCGGGTACGCCGGGGTGGCCCGCCGGGCCCCCGTGCCCGCCGACGTCTACCGCCCGCTGGCGGTGGTGCCGCCGGACCGTACGCTGGCCGACCTGCTGCTGGCGATGCGGCGCGAGCGGCGGCACATGGTGCTGGTGAGCGACGGTCGTCGACCCCTGGGCGTGGTGACATTGGACGATGTATTGACCGCTGTCGTTGGAAAATGAGCGAACACCCGTTGTGTGCGGATGGTTGCGCAAATGTAATGGGGTGATGGCCCACCTTGAATTCGACCCGTCGTTTCCCTAAGGTGGGGCACCGACCGCTGTGGGTCGTCTGCCTCCGTCTTCCCCTCAGCGAGGCGCCCGGCGGTCGGTCGCTAAGGAGTCGGTGCCGGTGGCAACCATGCCCCTACATCGTCACGCCCAGGGTCGTCCGCCGGCTCGCCCGGCCGGCCTGCGGCGGGTCGCTCGCCGCCTGCTCACACTGGTCGCCGCCGTGGCCGTCGGCGCCGGGATGCTCGCCGTGCCGGCGTACGCCGCGCCCACACCGGAGGAGATCGAGGCGGCGATCGACAAGCAGTGGGAACAGCTGGAACCGACCATCGAGCAGTACAACAAGGTCCGCGCCCAGCTGAAGGTCAACCGCAAGAAGTCGGCCGAGCTGGAGAAGAAGATCCAGCCGCTGGCCCTGCAGACCGAGCTGGCCATGAACCGGGTCGGCGACCTCGCCTCCCGCTACTACATGACGGGCCCCTCGCAGGACATCGGCGCGCTGCTGATCAGCGCCAAGCCGGGCACCCTGACCGAGCAGCTGACCATCCTGGACCGCCTCGCCGCGCAGGAGCGCAAGGAGCTCCAGGTCGTCATCGACGCCCGGCAGAAGTACGACGCCGAGAAGCAGAAGCTCGACACGCTGATCGCCGCGGAGGTCAAGCAGGAGAAGGAGCTGGCCGCCAAGAAGTCGCAGATCAACGCCGAGATCAAGCGGCTCCAGGCGGCGATGCCGAAGACCGTGGTCAAGGTGGCCGGTTGTCCCACCATCAAGGGCGTGGTGAGTTCCGCCGCGCAGACCGCCATCCGGGTGGCCTGCCAGCAGGTGGGTGAGCCGTACGTCTGGGGCGCTGACGGGCCGGACTCGTTCGACTGCTCCGGCCTCACCCAGTACGCCTACAAGGCCGCCGGGATCTACCTGACCCACCACACCGGCGCCCAGTGGAACGAGGGCAAGTCCATCCCGCGCTCCGAGGCGCGCCCGGGGGACCTGGTGTTCTTCTTCAGCGACCTGCACCACGTCGGTCTCTACCTCGGCAACGGTCTGATGGTCCACGCGCCCCGGACCGGCAAGCCGGTCCAGGTCGCCAGCATCGACTACATGCCGGTCGCCGGGTTCCGACGACCGAACTGACCCGTCCGACCCACCGCGAACCCCCGGTCACCCCGACCGGGGGTTCCGCGTATCCGGACCTGTCCCGGCATGGCGGGTTGCGGATCGATAACGGTCCTCTCTACTCTGGTCCTTCGTCGGCCGCCGACGGTCCGTCCAACCCGGGCGGCAGCGGCCGGCACCGCCGAGTCGCCTCCGGGTGAACCGGGGACCCAGGTACGCCGGGGTGAATCCGCAGCCACTGCGGTAGGGCGCTCCCTTCCCGCCCGAACCCGTCAGCTAACCCGGTAGGCGGTCGCGGAAGAAGGAGTACGGAGCCCGGTGGCACACCATGCCCCGCGGCCACCGTCGTACCGGTCGACCCAGGTCACCCGGCCGACGGCTGCGCCGCGCCCACGCTGGTCCCGCTTTACCACCACCCTCGCCGCCCTCGCCGGTGCCGCCGTCGTCCTGACCGGTGGCGCCACGGCGGCCCATGCCGAACCCTCGGTCGCCGAGATCGAGCGGCAGATCGACCAGGACTGGAACACCCTCGAACCGATCATCGAGCAGCACAACGCCACCCGGCAGGATCTGGCCGCCAAGCGCCGGCAGGCCGACGCGCTGGCCAAGCGGATCGGACCGCTGCAACTCCAGGTCGACCTCGCGATGAACCAGGTCAGCGGCCTCGCCGCCGAGGCGTACAAGGGGGAGAACCTCTCCGCCGTCAACGCCCTGCTCGGCAGCAGCTCCCCCAGCGAGCTGGTCGACCAGCTCGAACTGCTCGACCGGTTCGCCGAGCGGCAGCAGCGCGACGTGCGGGCCGTCAAGGACCTGCGCGACCAGCTCGCCGCGAAGAAGGCGCCGCTGGACGAGATGGTGGCCCAGCTCGCCCGCACCGAGGCCCAGCTGGCCGCGAAGAAGAAGCAGATCAACGCCGAGATCGACCGGCTGCAGAAGCTGCGGCTCAAGGTGTACGGCAACGGTGGCGGCGGCGCGCTGCGCCCGGCCCCGTGCCCGGCCGGCTACCCCGGCGGCCCCGCCGGAACGGCGGTCAAGTTCGCCTGCGCCCAGATCGGCAAGCCCTACGTCTGGGGCGCCGAGGGCCCGAGCTCGTACGACTGCTCCGGCCTGATGCTCGCGGCGTGGGCCAAGGCCGGTGTCTCGCTCCCGCACAACGCCCGCCAGCAGCGCCAGGTGACCGCCCGGGTCAGCCGGGCCGACCTGCGCCCCGGCGACCTGGTCTTCTACTACGCCGACCTGCACCACGTCGGCATGTACGTCGGCGGCGGCTGGGTGGTCCACGCCTCCCAGGCCGGGGTGCCGATCAAGATGAAGCGCGTCGACGACGGGCCGGTCCACAGCTACGGCCGGCCGGGCTGAGCGCGCGCCGGGCTCCTCGGGTTCCGGGGGCCCGGCGCGGCGGTCAGCGGGTGGGCCAGGTGCGCCAGTGCTGCCAGGAGCGGCTCGGGGTCGGCCCGCGCTGGCCCTGGTAGCGCGACCCGTAGACGGCGGAGCCGTACGGGTGCTCGGCCGGGGACGAGAGCCGGAAGATGCAGAGCTGGCCGATCTTCATGCCGGGCCAGAGCGTGATCGGCAGGTTCGCCACGTTCGACAGTTCCAGCGTCACGTGCCCGGAGAAGCCCGGGTCGATGAAGCCGGCGGTCGAGTGGGTGAGCAGGCCGAGCCGGCCCAGGGAACTTTTCCCTTCGAGCCGGCCGGCGAGTTGGTCGCCGAGCGAGATCACCTCCAGCGTGGAGGCGAGCACGAACTCGCCGGGGTGCAGCACGAACGGCTCGCCCTCGGGGACCTCCACCATCGAGGTGAGGTCGTCCTGCTGCATCGCCGGGTCGATGTGCGTGTACAGGTGGTTGTTGAAGACCCGGAAGAGCCGGTCGAGGCGCACGTCGATGCTGGACGGCTGCACCAGCGTGGGCTCGAAGGGCTCCAGCCCGAGCGTGCCCGTCTTGATCTCGGAGACCAGGTCGCGGTCGGAGAGCAGCATCGGCACACCATATCGAGCGGACCGGGTGACCTGCGTGTCGGACTGCGCATTCGTACACGTGTTCGATAGGATGTCCGTATGGCTTCCTGGTCCGAATTCGCCGCTGACGAGCCCCGACTCGCCGACGGGATCCGCCTTCTCCTGCAGCAGTACGGGCCGGGCTTCGGCTACCTGGCCACCGTCCGCGCCGACGGTGGGCCCCGGGTGCACCCGGTCTGCCCCGTGATCACCGACGAGGGACTGTTCTGCTTCGTCGTCGACTCGCCCAAGCGGCGCGACCTCGAACGCGACGGGCGGTACGCGCTGCACTCGTTCCCGCCGGAGGAGAGCGACGACGAGGCGTACGTCGCCGGCCGGGCGCAACCGGTGACCGACCCGGCCCGGGTCGCCCGGGTGGCCCGCATCGGGCGGGCGGCGCCGCAGGTCGACTGGCGACTCTTCGAGTTCAGCGTCGACGTGGCGATGCTGACCCGCCACGACCAGGGTGGGCTCGGGCAGCCCGGCGAGGGCCAGTGGCGGCCCGGCGTCCAGGTCTGGCTCGACCCGGGCGCGGCCCACCGCGGAGGTGACGCCGCCGGCGTACCCGATCGGCGCCCGGCCCGCCACGGCCGCCACGGTTTCGACACCCGCCGCCCCGCCGCCTGAATCCGAAGACGCCGGTGCCGGCCCCGTCCTGCGACGGAGCCGGCACCGGCGTCTGCTGGGGTGTTACGCCGCGCGGTAGGCGTTCCACGCGGTCAGCATGCGGCTCGCCTGACCAGCGGTGAACTGGTGCATGCACGAGTCGTAGGTGTAGTCCATGAAGTTGGTGATCGGGTCCAGGCCGGCCGCGGTGCAGGTGTCCCGCCCGGTCGGGCACTGGAACGCCGGCGAGGCCTCGGCCGGGGTGTCGTCGACGCTGTCACCCGAACCGGCGCAGCCACCCTGGAAGGTGTGGTAGAGGTTCAGCCAGTGGCCGACCTCGTGGGTGCCGGTGTCGCCCTGGTTGTAGTTGGTGGCGGTGCCGCCGGGCAGCGACTCGCTCAGCACGACCACGCCGTCCATGCTGTTCAGCTTCTTCTGCGGGAAGGTCGCCCAGCCGAGCAGGTTGTCGCTCAGCTCGCCCAGGTAGACGTTCAGGGTGTTCTTGCCGCCCTCGCGCAGCGACGTCTTCATCGACCGCTCGGCCGAGGAGCCCGACACGATCGGGTACCACGCCGGGTTGGTCACCCGGTTGATCTTGGTGAGCTGGAAGCCGAAGGCGGTGGCCGCGCCGCCGGTGGCGCCACTGTAGGCCTGGTTCAGCACGCTGATCTGCGAGGTGATCATCGAGTCCGGGATGTTGCCGCCGGCCCGGGTGCTGTCCCGCTGGATGACGTGGACGACGACCGGGATGGTGACCGTGGCCAGCGGGGCGGCGGCCTGGGCACCGGCGCGGAAGTTCGCCCGCTCGCGCAGCGCCGACGCGAGGTCGGCCTCGCGCTCCCGGACCTGCTGGGCGGTCAGCTCGTTGGGCTCGTGCTTGGCGGTCCCGCCGGCCTTGATCCGGGCGTCCGAGTGGACGTCGGCCGGCTCGGCGCACACCTCGGCCGGGGCAGCGGAGAAGGCGGAAGCAGCGGGGACGACGCCCACCGCGGCGGTGCTGAGCAGAAGCGCGAGGGTCGTCGACGCGACACCGGCGGTACGCCGGGTCAGCAGGTTGGGACGGAGTCCCATGGGCCCACCTCTTTCTGGCGATGCGACAGGGGGTGTGTCGCACCGTGGTCGAAAAGTTGGGCGTGACGTTACAACCGATCGACAGGTTTGAGAATGGCCATGTGTTGCCGCTGTGAAACTTTCTGCTTCTCGTGAATGCGTTGCGTCCAAGATCGATTACGGGGGAGGGGTGCGCCGGGCGCGCCGGGGGTACCTGGATGCACGGCGGCGGTGACCTCAGGTACAGTGGTGCCGCCTGCGGGTGTAGTTCAATGGCAGAACATCAGCTTCCCAAGCTGACAGTGCGGGTTCGATTCCCGTCACCCGCTCCAGCGCGAGGCCCCAGCTCAGGACAGGTTTCCTGGCTGGGGCTTTCGCCGTTCCACCGGCCATCAGCGCCCGGCGTGCCATCCACGGGCGACCAACCACGCTTCTTGCCCGCCCTCTTGCCCTTGCTCTTGGCCTTGTCGGACGAGCTGGCCGTCGACCTTCTTCCGCTCCGCCTTCACCGCGTCGCTCACCGCCTGGGCGATGGCCCGGTCCGCCTCCGACGTGGCGTGCTGGTAGATCATGGCCGCCTGGGGCGAGTCGTGACCCATCCGCGCCATCAGCTTCCGGGTGCTCGCGCCGGTCCGGGCCGCGATCGTGTTCCCGGTGTGCCGCAGATCGTGGAAGTGCAGGTCGGGCACCCCGAGCTTGCCGATCGCCGCTGGCCACCCGATCACCTGGTTGAGGTTGCCTTGCCAGATCGGCCGGCTGGTCGGAGTGGTGAACACCAACGCCTCTGGGTTGGCATCGACGAACGCCGCCAGGTGCTCGCGCACGGCCGGGAGGATCGCCGCTGGCACCGACACTGCCCGTAGACCGGCAGGGACTGGGGGATGCGGTCGCACATCTACCGTCGTTCCAGATGAAGCTGCCAGGCAGGTGCACGAGCGCCTAGCGCAGCTCATCGGATGACGTTGCCGAATTGCGCTCTATCAGATCAAGGCGGCCCGCAAGCGGGCCGCGCCGGCCGGCCACACTGAGGGACGACCAGGCCCTCGAAGAGCTCAGGGCTCCGCCCCGAACCCCGGCCCTCCTCGGAGATCGGCCGGGAGCGGATCACCTCGCCGGGCACCACAAGGGCTACCAGCCTCCCCGGACGGGGACAAGGTGGAGCGCCCTACCGGACGAACGACCTTGTCCCCGTCCGGGGAGGCTGGACGGTCTACGACTGCCCGACGAGGAGATCCGCTAGCTACTCCAGGGGATCGTTTGCTACACGACAGCACCGTCCGTCGGCGGTTCCTGCACCGAACGAAGGATGGTCCTATAGACCGCAAAGGGCACGATAGAGAATCCCGGATATTGAGGAAGATCCGCGAATCCGAAGCTAGCCACACCGCCCACGAGAGTACTTATCATCCCCGTTAGGGCAGCTCGATCGATCCCGCCAGGCCGCACGTCAAATGGAGTGCTGGAGTCTTCGTCGATTTCTGGTGCGGAATGACTGCCAATCGTGCCGACCATGGTCCATTCCTGCTCCTGGACTCCGTAGCGAGCGAAGAGCACGTCGGCCTCGCTCTCAAGGAATGACCGCCCCTCCTCAAGGCGAACAGAAACCGAAAGCCCTTCTTGGTCAGCCGGGTTCATGATGAGGTGTAGCCCCGTGTGAAACAGGCCGCGAGTCATTTTTGCGAAGCCGCGCAACTGTTCGCCGGTCAGGGCATCCCCGAAGAGTGCTGCGGGAAAGTCCTCAATGTCATCTTCCGGCGACTCCCGAGGAGAGGCTGCCTTCGCCTTAGGCGTCGTCGTTGGACGCCCCTTGTTCCGCTTGCTCGCCTCGCTCCCCGGAGTTGGATTGAGGGCTGTAAAGCCGTTCGCGGCGAACGAAAGCCCCGCGAAAATCCGGTTCACATAGCGGGAGTCAAAGAGGCGCGCCGGCGCTGTAATGCGAACGAAAGACCCCTCCGGGTACGCCTCCTGCAGATCGTCCTTCCAGAATTCGGGCCGCTGCAACTCATCCGATAGATCGACCAAGTAGCCAGAGGTTTCCATTGCATCTTCGAGCGCCGGAAAGACTGCATCGGCCAGCGAGCGTGTTGTGCTTGACTCAGAGCCCGAGTCCCAGTCGCGATTCGCAATGTTACGAGCTCCGATGCTGAGCTTATTCTGCGTCTTTTCCGTAATTTTGACTTCTTCGCTAACCCCCCCATCCCCAAGCTGAGCAAGCAACGACCTGACCTTTTGCGTGTCGACGTAAAGGAACTCCCGGAGCAAGAGCAGATCCCTTTAACCTTGGCGGCCTGCAAACATGAAGCCATCGTAGGAAGGAGTTAGATGCCAGCCAGGCCCCGTCAGTGTCGGGATCCTTACACAAGCTCGTGCCTACTGAGGATGTCGATCTGCGGCAGGCGTCAAGGGGCAACTTGATCTTACAATCCCGAGGCCGCTGTGCCATCCACGTGCCAGTAGCCGGTGCCTTGCACGGTTACCAGGGGGGCACGAACGGACACGCACTTCCTGGCTTGACCTGGCCCATTAGGTCCTTGTCCACCCTGATCTTCGTCCTTCCAAACTGGGCTCCACGCAGACTGGCACAGCTCCAACTTCGCTGCGGCCTCGGAGCGGGGACAGCAGCGTTGGGAAGCGGTGCCTATCCTCTCGGCCATGGGAGCTCTCAAGCCGTGGCACTTGTTGGTCCTGACGATCTGCTGCCTCTTGCCGACTGCTGCGGCGATCGTTGGCGGCGTCTGGGCGGTCCGCCGATCTCGTAACCGTCGCTGAGCCAGTTCCGTCAACGACAGTCGAAGCTGCCGGGCCATCCACGGGCCACAAGCGGGTGCCACCAGGGGCCAAGCCAGGCCGCCCAGGACCAAAGCGAACAGGGGCCACGCCGCAGGTTGACCGGATGTTGTCCAATTCCCAAGCTGACAGTGCGGGTTCGATTACCGTCACCCGCTCCACGCGAAAGGCCCTGGCCAGGACGACAGTCCCAACCAGGGCCTTCGAGCCCCGGTCAGTCACAACGGCGAGGTCGGGGACTTTTCGCATCCGCTGAAGTCGCGGGCGCTCGTCCCCGCCGAGCCGCCGCTTGGTCGCAGGTGCACCTGGGCATCGCGGCGTGAAGAACGACGGCCGGTCGGGGACATCCCCGACCGGCCGTCATCATCGCTGGTTACGGCAGGGTGACGTACTGCCCGAGGAAGGCCCGGGCGCTGGCACTGTCCATCCGGTACGCCACGTTGGTGGCGTAGCAGGGGCCGTCACCGGTGATCGTGGTGCCGGCGAGTACGCGCTTGCCGTCGAGGGTGGCGAAGTTCGGGCCGCCGGAGTCGCCGTAGCAGGCGCCGCCGAGGCCCCGGCTCTCGTTCATCGCCAGGCGCACCCACGTCTTGTTGAGCGCGTCGAAGTCGAGCGTCCCCTTCATCCGTACGCCACCACCCGGGTGGGTCTGGCCACCAGGCTGGTTCAGGGCCTCCTGCGTGCCGTACCCCATGACCTGCCAGTGTGCGGCGTCGAGCGCGCGCGAACCGAGCCCGGAGAGCTGGTTGGCGCTCGGCAGGGTGGCCGGCGTGAAGGGCCAGCGCTTCGCGAGCTCCGTGGTCTGCGCCCCTGCCAACTTGATGACCGCGATGTCGTGGGAGTCAGCCGAGTTGCCCGGGTATGCCGGGTCGGAGTGGGCGGTGCCCTCGACACCCACTCGTCCCGCGATCTGCTCCGGCGTCCCACCGAGCGTGTTCGAGGCGTTGATCGAGCCCTGTACGTCCTGAGCGAGCGAGACGTAGAACTTGGTGCCGGTGGGCCGGTTGGCGGTGCAGTGGGCGGCCGTGAGGAAGACGTCCGCCGAGATCATCGTGCCCGAGCAGCTCCACCGGACGACGTCCGGCGTGGCGGGATTGCCGTCGCGGTCGTACTGCACGACGAGCGCTCCGACCTCGGCGCGCTCAGGGGCAGGCTGCGCGTTGTATGAATTGATCGCCGAGGCGGGGGCGGCGACGCTGAGCAGCGCCGCGGTGGCGGTGGCGGTCAGTGCGGCAAGTGCGGTTCGACGACGCAAATCTCCTCCAGTGAGGGACGTGGGTGTGCCAGTAGCTGACCACATCGGCTGTGTGATTGGAAGACATCGGCAGTCGTGAGCTGATCGGTGCGCGGGTGGCTTCCTGAGCAGCGTCCTCACGCGCCCGCTGACCCGGGTCTACTAATCGAGGTAGGCCAGAACGGCGAGTACGCGGCGGTGGTGGCTGCTCGATGGTGGTAGGCCGAGTTTGGCGAAGAGCGTGTTGATGTGGTTGCTGACCGACTTCTCGGTGATGACCATGTCTGCGGCGATGGCGGCGTTGGAGTGGCCCTCGGCCATCAGACGAAGCACATCTCGTTCTCGTGGGGTGAGGCTGGTCAGGGTGTCGCGCTGGTGCAGCAGTTGCGCGACGACCTCTGGGTCCATGACCGTGCCGCCGGTGGCGACCTGGCGGATCGCGTCGACGAACTGCCGTACGTCACCGACCCGGTCCTTGAGGAGGTATCCGACCGCCCCGGAGCGGTCGGAGAGCAGCTCACGGGCGTACAGCCGTTCGACGTACTGGGAGAGGGCCAGGACGGGCAGGCCGGGCACCTCGCGGCGGGCGGCGATGGCGGCGCGCAGTCCTTCGTCGGTGAAGGTGGGTGGTAGGCGCACGTCGACCACGGCGACGTCGGGCCGGGTTGAGACGAGCGCCTCGGCGAGCTGCACGCCGTCATCGACGGCGGCCACGACGTCGAAGCCGTACGCGGTCAGCATCCGGGTCAACCCGTCGCGCAGCAGCAGTTGATCCTCGGCGATCAGGACACGCACGACAACTCCATGTCCAGCACGGTAGGCCCGCCCGGCGGGCTGGCGATGCGGAGGGTTCCGTCGAAGGCGGACAGCCGACGTTGGATGCCCCGCAGTCCGCTGCCGCGGGATGGATCGGCTCCGCCGTGTCCGTCGTCGCGCACGCTGATGCGCAGTGCCGGACCACTGTCGGCGATGGCGATCTGGACACCACCGGCGCCGCTGTGCCGGATCGCGTTGGCCAACGACTCGGCTATGACGAAATATGCCGCGGACTCCACCGGCGCGCTCAGGCGTCGGTCAAGCCGAAGATCCAGCTCGACCGGGAGGTTGCTGGTCAGCGTCAGAGCTTGCACCGCCCCCGCCAGCCCCCGGTCGGCCAGCACCGGCGGATGAATGCCGCGCACCAGGTCGCGCAGTTCCGTCAGGGCCGCGCTCGCGCTGGCCTTCGCCTCGGCCACCAGCGCCTTGGCACCGGCCGGATTCGCGTCGATGACGTCCTCGGCCATGCCGAGATTCATGGTCACGGCGATGAGGCGTACCTGCGCCCCGTCATGCAGATCCCGTTCGACCCGGCGGAGTTCGGCGGCGGAGGCATCAACGGCGGCGGCCCGGGTGGTGGTCAGCTGGTTCACCCGCGCGGACAACCTGGCGGCGGACGTGGGCCCGAGCAGCACGGCCGCGAGCCGCGCCTGACCGGCGATGAGATGTCGCGGCGTGCGGTAGGCCAGCCCTGCCAGCCCGGCGCCGACCGGCACCAGCGCCCACGCGAGCGGGCCGGACCTTCCGGTGATCTCCAGCACTGCGGGGTCGAAGACGGTCTGGGAAGGCAGCAGAGCCCGAAGCAACGGCGCGGCCAGGCACTCCGCGGCCGCCAACCACAGTCCCAGTCCCAGCGTCACACCGATCACGCTCAGCACGAACTGGCATACCAGCCAGGTCAGGTCGCGCCAGGTGGCCAGGTCGCCGATCAAGGTGCGGGCTCGGGCCGGTACGCCTGCGGGCAACGGCAGGTAAGGGGAGGTGACCGGCTCGCCCAGCACCGCCGCGACCCGGCGGCGCTGCAGATCGGCCAGGCGGCGAGTCAGCCATACCGCGGCGACGAAGAGCAGGACGCCCAGACCTGCCGCAAGGCTCGCCGGCACCGAGGCCGCCATCAGGAACAGTAGGAGCGGTGCGGGCAACCCGATGGCCGCCCCGGCCAGCAGTTGGCCGAGCTCCCGTGCCCCGTGCGCGATCCTCCGTCGCATGGTCACGATCCTTCCAGCCGTGACGCACACGGCAGCTCAAGCGTCTCCGAACGAGATCAACCCTAGATTTCGTGCCGCTCGGCGGCGACGAGCCAGGTACCCCGATACGTCCAGGTGCCTGCACCCCTACGACCTGAGGTGCAACGGCCCTGGGCCGTGTCCCGCGAGCAGACGAACCTGATCCCCGTGGCTGGCGGCCCGTCGGGCGGGCCAGACGATCTGAAGGGGACGGACCCATGCAGCATGCGGTGGCCCAGGTCAGGGCAACACGTAGAACCGGCGAATGCGGCGCCGCTGGACCGGGCGGTTCTGGGTGGTTGCCGCGGATCGTGGCAGCTCTGGCAGCCCTCGCTGCTGCGGTGCTCGTCCTTCCGACCGCTCCCGCACACGCCGCCCCGAACGGCGTGACCAGCACGGAGGTGTCCTTCTCCGGCAACGGCGGCGTGGTCCTGCACGGCACCGTCCTGGCACCGGCGCCGACGACACCGCGCCGGCCAGCGATGGTGCTGATTGAGGGGGCGGGCAATCGAGGCCGGCAGGAGCTGTACGCGGACGCCGAAGCATTCGCCCGGCGCGGCGTCGTGACACTCATCTACGACAAGCGGACCGTGGGCTACTCCTTGCTGCACCGCGACTACTCGGTGCTGGCCGACGACGCGCTCGCCGGCCTGCGACTGCTCCGGTCCCGCGCTGATGTCGACCCGACCCGGCTTGGTCTGTGGGCACTGTCGGAGGGTGCCTTTGTCGCGCCGCTCGCCGCGCGCCGCTCCACCGATGTGAAGTTCCTGATCACTGTCGGCGCGGTCGGTGTCACCCCCGGCGCGCAGACGGCGTGGGGGTACGGCGAGTACCTCCGGCACGCCGGCGTGTCCGGGTCGTTACTGCGCACGATGCGGGTGAACGCGGTGCGGATGACGATCGGCGCGGGCCTGTTCCCGGAGGCCGACTTCGAACCGGCACCGGCCTGGCAGGCGGTGTACCAGCCGGTACTCGCGCAGTGGGGCGAACTCGACCGCGAAGCCCTCCCACGGGAGAGCAGCCAGATCATCCGGCGGGCACTGGAGAACGGCGGCAACACCCACCACACGATCCGCTTCGTCCCCGGCGTACGGCACAACCTGCACCTGACGGCCAACGGCGGCTTCGACCGGCTCGACAGCCTCCCCACCACGTACGGCAGTTACGAGACGTCCTGGATCGAGAATCTGCCCCACACCCCGCCCAGCCCGAACTCCGAGGCTCCGGCTCAGGACGCACCCGCCCCCAGACTCACGTCGCTCGCCTGGTACGAGTCCCCCTGGATCCAACTCGTCATCCTGATCGTGTTCCTGGTGGCCTTCGCCGGCTACCCGCTGACCGCCGCCGTACGGCGTATCCGCGGCCGCCGCGGTGCCCCGCTGGTACGGCGTTCGGCGCGCTGGCTGGCCGCCACCGGCTTGGCGACCACGGCGGGTGCGCTCATATACGTCTTCTTCGTGATGGCCACCGCCGCAAACGTCATCGGACCCGTTGCGATCGGCCGCCCTGTGCCCTGGCTCGGCCTGCAGTCCCTCGCCGTCGGCACCGTCGTGGCCACCGCCGCCGCCGCACTGTCGTGGCGACGTCACCGTCACGACCTCAGCCGCGGCGACCAGGTCCGGCTCAGCCTGCTCGTTGTCGCCGGCCTGCTGTTCCTACCCTGGGCGACCTACTGGGGCCTGCTCATCCCGTAACCGCCTGCGTCCTCCACCACCGCATCGTCCAGGACGACGGCCCAACCATCGCTTCCCGCGGAGCCGAGGGCAGCCGGCCAGCCGGTAGCAGTTGCCGAATTCGTCTCTCCCTCACATCGTGTTGACGATCAGCCCGATGTGGGTGAAGTAGTTCAACGCTCCGAAGAGGGTGAAGACGACACCGGCGATGGCCCACGCCACGCCGATGATCCCCAGCAGCACGCGGTTCAGCTTGAGCAGGGCGAACGGGGCGAGAACTGAGCCGATCCCCACCAGGACGTACAGGCCGGAGATGAAGGTGGCCTCGATCACCGGGTACTCCGCGAACGCCCCCGAGATCGGCTCCTGGGGTGGCGCCGCGAAGAGCGTGTACGTCCAGCCGGCCGCCGCGATGCCGAAACAGGCCAGGCCGAGCGCGAACACAAAGATCGAAACCGGCCAGAGCAACCGCCGCACCTGCTCCGTCCGCAGGCCGCCATTCTCCAGCGATGCCTCCGCGAAGAGTTGTCCCCGCCGCCACAGGATGATCGCCGCGCCGAGCATCAGCACCCCGAAGCCCAGGGACGGCTCACCGAAGATGATGTTGTCGAAGGCGAAGCCCCCGGGCGCCAGCGGCCAGGTCAGCGTCATGTGCAGACCTGTGACGGTGAGGATTGCACCCAGGATCCCGAAGGCGATGGACCACCCTTCGGCGGCGATCGGCCTGCCCGTCAGGATCTGCCAACCGAGGGCCACGACGAGCAGCAGGCCGACGCCCGCGGTGAGTGCCATGATGGTGTTGTAGGTGGGCATCTGCGCCCAGTCGATCTTCAGGTCCTGCTGGGCCAATACCTCAGGCATTGCCCCTCCCTCCGTTGGCGCTCCCAGCGCGGGTCGACCCGGCCGCACCGACCGAGCGGCACGGCGAGTTCCCCTGATCGGGATGCAGAAACGCCACGGCGGAAATCGCGGACAACGGCGGCAGAAGTCAACGGCGGTGACTGGCAGGATGCACGGCATGCGGGTGCTGGGCGAGATCCGGGCGTTGGTCGAGTCGATCACGCCGTTCGACGACCTGGAGGCGGCGCACCGCGCGGAGTGCCTCGACTGGCTCGCGGCGACCGGCGACGTCTTCCGCCGGGCGAAGCCCCGCACCCCGTCGCCGCACCTGGTCGCGTACTTCCTGCTGCGGGACGCCACCGACGGCGGCGTCCTCCCGGTCGGCCATCTCAAGGCCGGGCGGTGGCTGCCCACCGGCGGCCATGTCGAGCCCGGGGAACACCCGGTGCAGACCGTACGCCGGGAGGTGGTCGAGGAGTTGGGCGTGCCGGCGGTCTTCCCGGCGGATCTGGGTGAACGGCCGCTCTTCGTCACCGTCACGCCGACGGTCGGCCCGCCGGAGGAGCGGCACGTCGACGTGAGCCTCTGGTACGTTGCTGGAGGGCCGCCGCGACCAGTCGCTCGCCCCCGACCCGGGCGAGTTCCAGGCCGTCCGGTGGTGGACGCCGGCCGAGGTGGCGGCGGCGGACCCGCGCACCCTCGACCCGCACCTGCCCCGGATGCTGACCAAACTGGTGGCGGGCTGACCGGACGGTCAGCCGCTGGCGAGCGTCGACAACCGGTCGGCGTCCGGCCGGGGCAGAGTGGCCAGGGCGATCCCGAGCAGCGCGCTCACCGACCCGACCAGGAAGAACAGCGAGAAGGTCGGCTGGCCCAGCCACTCCCACAGCGGATGCCACTGCGGATGCGGCTCGCCACGGTGGTGGCTCGCCAGCGCCGGCACGGACACCAGCACCGGTAGCCACCACAGGAGGAGCGTCACCCCGAAGAGGACCTTCACCACCGCCCGGGCCGGGTGTGACGCCTCGGTGCGCCGGCTGGCCCAACCGAAGACCAGCCAGCCGGCCAGCCCGCCGAGCAGCCCGCCGCCGATCGCGGCGGGGAGGACCAGCGGTGGCGTGGTGCGGCGCAGGGTGATCGACAGGTACGGGGACTCGGGCTCGGGGTTCGAGTTGACCGTGACGGTGAGGAGGGTGTCCCCCCGGCTGGCGTCGACCGTGGTGTGGGTGACCGGCACGACGGAGGCGCAGAGCTTGTCGGCGCAGCTGTCGGAGGTATCTGCCGTCACCTTGTCCAGGTGCCAGCCGCTCTCCCGGAGCCGGCGCTGGGCCACCGCCACCGTCTCCTCGGGCGGAGCGGCCGGCGGACCGGCGGCCCACGCGTCGGTGGCGGTCTGCTGGTACTCACCGCCGTCACCGAGGAGCAGGTTGTCCAGGGCCTGCATGGTCATCGGCTGGGTGTAGTACCCGAAGAACGTCGACGGGGTGGTGACCCCGTCGGGTTCGCGGTCGGGCAGCACGGTCCGGAAGACCTCCCCGGTCTCGGCGCGGCCCGGCAGCAGCTCGGCGGTCTCCCAGGCGATCCGGGCGGAGAGCGCCGCGCTGAAGAGCCCGCAGACGACCGCGGCCAGCGCCGCCCAGGCGACGACGGTGCTGCTCGCCGGTCGGCCGAGTCGGCAGCGCATCCCGTTGCGGATCAGGTCGACGGCCTCCCGGAGCCGTGGCCTGGTCTGTCCGGGCGGCGCGGTGTCGAGCAGCAGGGACAGCATCTCGTCGCCGCGCTCCTGCCGGTAGGCGCGCGGGTAGCAGCGCAGCAGGCGGCGGTAGCGGCGCGCGAGCGGGTCGCCGGTCGGTGCCATGGCCTTCCTTCCGGGGGGCTCGGTCTCGTCTCAGGCGGTGCGAGGTGTGCGTCCGCCCGCTCGCGGGATGGCGGGGGTGGTGCCGCGTCGGTCGGGTGGGTGGCGGGTCAGGCGGTGCCGGGGCGGAACGCGCGAAGCCTGGCCTCGGCGGCGGTGGCGAGCTGGCGCAGCCGGGTGGCCTCGACCCGGAGTGCGGCGTGCCCGTCGGAGGTGAGCCGGAAGTAGCGGCGTCGCCGGCCGTCCACGGTCTCCTCCCGGTCGGGCGCCACCAGGCCCTCGGCGGTCAGCCGGTCCAGCGCGGTGTAGAGGGTGCCGGGGAGCAGGGTCACCCGCTGCTCGGACAGGACGGCGACGTCCTGGACGATGCCGTAGCCGTGCCGGGGACCGCCGGCGAGCGTGGTGAGGATCAGGAACGTCGGTTCACGCATCGCCGCCATGAGCCGGATCATATACAGATGATCGATGTATGACCAGGCGTCCCGGGCGGCGTCGGCGGCGTCGGGCCGTACCCTGGCGATCATGCGGATTGGCATCGTGATCCTTCCCGACCAGCGCTGGTCGGAGTCGCAGCGCCGCTGGCGCCAGGCGGACGAGTGGGGCTTCGACCACGCCTGGACGTACGACCACCTGGGCTGGCGCGACCTGGTCGACGGACCCTGGTTCGACTCCATGGCCACCCTGACCGCCGCCGCGACGGTGACCTCCCGGATCCGGCTCGGCACGCTGGTCGCCTCGCCGAACTTCCGGCATCCGGCGGCCTTCGCCCGGCAGGTCACCGCCCTCGACGACGTCTCCGCCGGCCGGGTGCTGCTCGGCCTCGGCGCGGGCGGCATCGGCTTCGACTCCGCGGTGCTGGGCGGCGAGGCCCTGCCGCCCCGGCAGCGGGTGGACCGCTTCGCCGAGTTCACCGAACTGCTCGACCTGGTACTGCGGGAGGACGGCGCCACCTGGCGGGGCGACTGGTTCGCCGCGGTGGACGCCCGGAACAACCCGGGCTGCGTGCAGCAGCCCCGGGTGCCGTTCGTGGTGGCCGCGAACGGTCCCCGGTCGATGCGGTTGGTGGCCCGCTTCGGTCAGGGCTGGGTCACCACCGGCACCGGTGGCGACGACCTGACGAGCTGGTGGGACGGGCTACGGGAGCTCAGTGCCCGGCTCGACCAGACGCTGGCCACCGCCGGCCGGGACCCGGCCACCCTGGACCGCTACCTGTCGCTGGACTCGGCGCCGGCCTTCTCGCTGAGCAGCGCCGACTTCTTCGCCGAGCAGGTGGCCCGGGCGGCGGCGCTCGGCTTCACCGACGTGATCACGCACTGGCCCCGGGCCAGCAGCTGGTACGCCGGTGACGAGGCCGTCCTGGTGGACGTCGCCACCCGTCTGCTGCCCGAGCTGCGCGGGGCCTGACCGGGCTCGTCACACCCCCAGGTCGCCGGTGGCGACGCCGCCGTCGCCCCCGGAGACCAGCCGGAACCGCAGGCAGGCGATCTCGGTGTCGTCGCTGACCGGGGTGCCGACGCGCGCCCAGTAGGCGGCGTGCCCCTCCCGCCACTCCTCGATCGAGCGGTCGCCCTCCCCCTCGGCGCGGGCGAAGTCCCACGGGACGTCGGCGAAGCGAACCAGCTCGACGCCGGTGACCTCGACGATCCCGGCGAGCGCGTCGGCGTCGTCCAGCAGGACGAGCCGTTCGCCGACGTGCTCCAACTCCTCACCCTCCTCGGCGTACTCGGTGAGCAGCGTGGCGGTCGCCGTCTTCACCCCGGCCAGCACCAGCGTGTTGAGGTTGGTCCGCACCTGCCCGGGGGTGCCGAGGGCGAGCGTGCGCAGTCCACCGATCCGAGGCCACATCCTGCCGACGTTACCCAGCGCCGATTTCCCGTGGTGGAGAATCGGCGCCGGCGGCTACGGTGAGGGCGGGCGGAAGGAGATCGACCATGGCTGACCGGCGCGCGGTGCTCATCCCCGGCCGAGGCTACGACACCCGCTATCCGCTCTTCGCGTACCTCGGCGAGGCGCTGCGGCGGACGGGCTTCAACGTCCACGAGATCACCTGGGACGTGCCGGAGCGGTTCGCCCCCGACCGGGACGGCCCGGCCGCCGCCGTCCAGTGGGTCGTCGGGCAGGTGGAGCAGGCGCTGGGAGAGCGGACCGACCTGCTGGTCGGCAAGTCGCTCGGTTCGCTGGCCGCCCCGCTCGCCGCCGACCGGGAGCTGCCCGCGGTCTGGCTGACCCCGCTGCTGCACCGGCCCGAGGTGGTCGCCGCGCTGGGTCGGGCCAGCGCGCCGTTCCTGCTGGTCGGCGGCACCGCCGATTCCACCTGGGACGGCGACGCGGCGCGCCGGCTCACCCCGCACGTGCTGGAGATCCCGGACGCCGACCACGGGATGCTGGTGCCCGGTCCGCTGGCCCGCTCGGCCGAGGTGCTGGGCCGGGTCTGCACCGCCGTCGAGAAGTTTCTTCAGATCAGCTGACCGGCGTAGCCGGCGGCGGCCAGCACCCGTTCGTCGCCGGTCGCCGCGTGCGCGTCGAGGACGGCGTCGGCCAGCTTGACCACGTGCGCGTCGCCGTGCCTGGCGGCCCGGGCGAAGACCTCCGCCGGGGTGCCGGGCGTGACGATCGGCGTGGACGTGCCGTGCGGTGGGGCGTACACCGCGGTCACCGCCGCCGTGGCCGACCAGGCCGCGGTGAGGCTCGGCGCCCAGAGCGCCGGGTCGAGCGCCGGCAGGGTCCGCAGCACCGCCGTGGGCGCGGTCACCGCGTGCACCAGCATCACCGCGTTCGCGTGCCCGTACCGCAGGTAGTCCAGCGCGGCCCGGTGGACCAGCGCGACCAGCCCCCGTTCCGCGTCGGCCGGCGTCCGCGCCGGGTGCGGCGCCGCCACCGCCTGCGACCACTCGGGTACGTCCTTCAGCCGCACCAGCCGTTCCCGGATGCCGCCGGTGCGATCCGCGATCCGGGGCAGCCCGTCCAGCGCGGCAGCGACGTCCGGGCCGTCGGGACGGGACGGCGCGTCAAGGCGGACGCCCGGCACCGGCTGCCAGCGGGCCGCCCAGTAGCCGAGGGCCTGGCCCAGCTCGGTCACCCGGTCCGGGCTGGATCCGTCCTCCCGCAGCGCCCGGACGGCGTGACCTACCCGGATGACGCCGTGGGTCGCGCTGGCCGCGATGCCGGGCAGCAGCCGTGGCCACCAGGTGCCCAGCACCTCGGGCCAGGGGTGTTCGCGCAGCTCCCGGTCGAAGTGGGCGAGCCAGTCCCCGGCGCGTTTCGGGTCGCCGAGCGCCTCCCGCCAGTCCTCGATTCGCCGCCGGCCGCGCGGCAGTTCGTCGAGCCCGCGCAGGTAGTCGTCCAGCCAGCGGTGCACGCTCCGGTCGTGGCCGTGCGGGACCAGGGCCTCGACCGCCATCGGCCCGTGGTTGGAGAGCCAGCCCTCGAACTCGGGGCCGGTGCGGTGCAGCCGTCGGTACGCCTCGTCCAGGATGCCGTGGTCCATCCGCCGATCTTCGGACCTGAAGCGAGCTTGAGGTCAAGCGTGCAGCCGGGCGGCGTCGAGCAGCCCGTGCAGGCGAAGCTCCCGGGTCACCTCGGGCGGGCAGTCCCGCACCACCGCGGCGGCGCCGAGCCAGGTGGCGCCCCGGGCGGCGCAGATCTCCCGGATCGCCCGCAGTTGCGCGCCGGTGGCCACCCAGTCGTCCACCGCCAGCACCCGGTCGTCCGGTCCGAGGCGCCGGTCCACCACGGCCAGGTCGACCTGCCGGTCGCGGAAGTCGGGCTCGCTCCGGGCCCAGGTCAGCGGCCCGGCCGGCAGCCGTCCGTCCCCCGGCTTGTGCGCGGGCACGAACCCCACGCCGAGGGCGGTGGCGGCGAGCGGGCCGAGGATCAGCCCGGTGACGGCCGGGGCCACCACGACGGTCGGCCGGGCGTCCCGGAACGGCGCGACGAGGGCCGGCCCGAGCCCGGCCAGCACCTGCGGGTCGCGCCACCAGCCGGAGGTGTCGCTGACCAGATGCCTGCTGCCCGGCCCCGGGTCGACCCAGCGGAACAACTCGGTCAACCGTCGGCGCAGCTCATCGGCCATTCGCCCATCCTCGCCCACCACTGCCACCGTGGACGGTGCTGGCCCGTCCGGCCCCCGCGACCTCGGATGATCGGCTACACGTATCACTGCAATTCCGCGCATACCGCCATGATCACGTTGACTTTGGAAGTGCTTCTCTCGTTACGGTCCGACCCGGTTTGTTCAGCTGACGAAAGGACCGGTCCGGTGGCTGGTAGGCACTCCCGTACCCGCAGGTTCTCCTCGCCGGCCGGCATCGCCGCCACCGCCGCCGTGGGCGTCGTGCTCGCCGTCGGCGGCACCGTCGGGGCCGTGCAGCTCACCTCGGGCGAGGCGGCGACCCCTGTCGTCGCCGACACCGTGCCCGGCGCGGTCAGCCCCAGCGCGACCACCTCGCCGTCCCCGACCGCCAGCCCGTCGCCGACCGTCACGGCCAGCCCGAAGGCCACCCGGTCCCCCCAGGCGGCCTCCCGGGCCAGGACCCGCACCGCCACCCCGAAGCCGAGCGCGACAACGAAGAAGGCCGCCCCGAAGAGCATCGTGGTGGACAGCGGCTCCTGCGGCGCGTCCTTCTACGACGAGGGGCAGCTGACGGCCAACGGTGAGACCTTCAACCCGGACGAGCTGACCGCCGCGCACAAGACGCTGCCGTTCAACACCAGGGTCCGGGTCACCAACCCGGACAACGGCAAGTCGGTGACCGTCCGCATCAACGACCGTGGCCCGTTCATCGAGGGGCGCTGCCTCGACCTGTCCCGCGCCGCGTTCGAGACCATCGCCTCGGTGAGCCTGGGTGAGCTGACGGTGAAGTACGAGGTCCTCGGCTGACGGCGATCGGCTCGCCGTGACCGCCCGGCCGGTCGGAACACCCTCAATCGAGAGGTCAGGTTCATTCACCGGTCCACGTCCATCAGGCATGCTGTCCCTCGTACGCACGCATGCCTTCCAGTCGGGCCGCGGCCCGCTGAGTCCCGGATCCCGCGCCGGCGTCGGCGCGGCCCTCGGCCTGCTCGCGATCATCTCGGCGGCGGAGCTGGCCGACGGCCGGGAGGCGCACTACGTGGCGCTGATGATGGCCGCCCCCCTCCTGGCCGCCGCGTTCGCCTCCTGGCAGGTGGTGCTCGGGATCGGCCTGGTCGCGGTGGTGCTCGGGGCCAGCTTCGCGCTGGCCGAGCCGACCGCGTCGCTGGTCACCGCGGTCGACCTCGCCGGCATCGCCTTCGCCAGCGGGGTCGCGGCGGCGGTGGCGGCGCTGCGGCAGCGGCAGGCCGAGCAGATCGCCGAGCTGTCCAAGCTGGCGTCGGTCGCCCAGCAGGCGGTGCTTCGGCCGCTCGGCCCGCAGGTGGGCACCCTCGCGGTGGCCGCCCGGTACATCTCCTCGACGGCCACCGCCGAGATCGGCGGCGACCTCTACGAGGCGATCGACACGCCGTACGGCGTCCGGATGATCATCGGAGACGTCCGGGGCAAGGGGCTGGACGCGGTCCGCCTGGCGAGCATCGTGCTGGGGTCGTACCGGCACGTCGCGTACGAGCGGGCCGACCTGCGCGCGGTGGTGGCCGACCTGGACCGGGCGGTGGCCCGCAACGTGGGCGACGAGGACTTCGTCACGGCGGCGGTGGTGGAGGAGCGCGGGGGCACGCTGACCATCGTCAACTGCGGCCACCCGTCACCGCTGCTGCTGCGCCGGGGCGCGGTGATCCCGCTGGAGCCGCCCGCGCCGGCCCCGCCGCTGGGCTTCATGCCGGTGGTCCGGCCCCGGGTGGAACGGCTGGAGCCCGGCGACCGGCTGCTGCTCTTCACCGACGGGCTCGGTGAGGCCCGCCGCGACGGGGAGTTCTTCCCGACCGCCGACCGGGCCTGGCGGCTGCTCGGGCACGGTACGGTCGGCGACGGGCTCGCCTCGCTGGAGACCGCGCTGGTGGAGTGGGTGCACGGCCGGCTGGACGACGACATCGCCCTGGTGCTGATGGAGTACACCGGCCCGCGCAGCGGGGCGACCGTACCGGTGCCGAGCTGGGAGGTCGGCGCGGCGGAGGCCTGAGAAGGCGGCCAGCACGCCCTTGGACGCGCCCGAACGGGAGCTGAACCACAGGTGTGTAATCGCCGTCACTTCCGAGATCGGCTTGTCGCTGGCTACCGGTGAGTAATACAGTCGGGGTTACTGATCGGTAATACCTGTCCGGAAGCGGGGCCAGCGAGCATGACCCACTACAAGAGCAACCTTCGGGACCTCGAGTTCAACCTGTTCGAGGTCTTCGGGGCGGACCGGACGTTCGGCCAGGAGCCGTACACGGACCTGGACGTCGACACCGCCCGCAGCTTCCTCTCCGAGGTCGACCGCCTGGCCCGCGAGGATCTCGCGGCCAGCTACCTGGACAGCGACCGCAACCCGCCGGTCTTCGACCCGTCCACGCACACCGCGCCGCTGCCGGAGTCGTTCAAGAAGTCGTACCAGGCGTTCATGGACGCCGAGTTCTGGCGGCTGGACCTTCCCGAGGCTCTGGGTGGCACCACCGCCCCGCGCGCCCTCTGGTGGTCTCTCGCCGAGCTGGTGCTCGGCGCCAACGCCCCGATCTGGATGTACGCCTCCGGCCCGTCCTTCGCGCACGTGCTGCACGTCGAGGGCACCGAGCAGCAGAAGAAGTGGGCGCGGCTCTTCATCGACAAGCAGTGGGGCTCCACCATGGTGCTCACCGAGCCGGACGCCGGCTCGGACGTGGGCGCCGGCCGGACCCGCGCGATCCCGCAGCCGGACGGCTCCTGGCACATCGAGGGCGTCAAGCGCTTCATCACCTCCGGTGAGCACGACCTGAGTGACAACATCGTCCACTACGTACTGGCCCGTCCGGTCGGCGTCGAGGGCGTCGGTGGCCCGGGCACCAAGGGTCTGTCGCTCTTCGTGGTGCCGAAGTACCACTTCGATGAGAACACCGGCGAGCTGGGCGAGCGCAACGGTGTCTTCGCCACCAACGTCGAGCACAAGATGGGCCTGAAGGTCTCCAACACCTGCGAGGTGACCTTCGGCGAGCACGGCGTGCCGGCCAGGGGTTGGCTGCTGGGCGAGAAGCACGACGGCATCCGGCAGATGTTCATGATCATCGAGTACGCCCGGATGATGGTCGGCACCAAGGCGATCGCCACCCTCTCCACCGGCTACCTGAACGCCCTCGAGTACGCCAAGAACCGGGTGCAGGGCGCCGACCTGGTCCAGCAGACCGACAAGACCGCGCCGCGGGTGACCATCACCCACCACCCGGACGTGCGCCGCTCGCTGCTGCTGCAGAAGTCGTACGCCGAGGGCCTGCGCGCGCTGGTCTGCTACACCGCCAGCTGGCAGGACAAGGTCGCCATCGCCGAGGCGGCCGGCGACGAGAAGGCCACCAAGCTGGCCAAGCGGGTCAACGACCTGCTCCTCCCGCTGGTCAAGGGCGTCGGCTCGGAGCGGGCGTACGAGCTGCTCGGCCACGAGGCGCTGCAGACTTTCGGCGGCTCCGGCTTCCTGCAGGACTACCCGCTGGAGCAGTACGTCCGGGACGCCAAGATCGACACCTTGTACGAGGGCACCACCGCGATTCAGAGCCTCGACCTGATCTTCCGGAAGATCATCCGGGACAACGGCAAGGCCCTGATGGCGGTCGCCGGCGAGATCCAGGAGTTCATCGCCACCGAGGCCGGCAACGGCCAACTCAAGGAGGAGCGGCAGGCGCTCGGCAAGGCGCTCGCCGAGATCCAGAACATCCTCGGCGTGATGACCGGCTGGCTCGGCGAGGCGCAGGGCGGCGACGCCCGGAGCCTCTACAAGGTCGGCCTGGGCAGCCGCCGCTTCCTGCTGGCCATCGGCGACCTGGTCGTCGGCTGGCTGCTCCAGAAGCAGGCGGACGTGGCCCTGCGCGCCCTGTCCGGCGAGGTCTCCGCCGCCGACAAGGCGTTCTACACCGGCAAGGTGGCCGCCGCCCGGTTCTTCGCCCGCGAGGTGCTGCCCCGTATCGGCGCCGACCGACGGATCATCGAGGGTGCCGACCTGGAGGTCATGGACCTCCCGGAGGAGGCGTTCTGATCCCCTTCGGGGTGATGAGCCCGGTTCGACCCTGACGACGGCGGCCGGCGAGCCCGTGCTCGCCGGCCGCCGCCGTCGTCCCCGGACCCGCTCGCCCAGCCCGGCTTGCGCCGGGTCGCGGTGTCCCGGTCCTTGCCGCCCTGCGCGGTCTGCGACGTGTCCGCAGGGGCGGGGCGGTGCCGGGCCGGGCCGGGATTCGCGGAGCCCGGCCCGGTAGGCGGCCAGGTTGGCGGGTAACCGTCGCGGACCACGTCAGGGCACGCCCAGAAGCCATCGCACAGGGGAGTGCAGCGCACATGGGCATTGGTAGTGGAATCTTTCTCATCGCGCTGGGCGCGATCATGACCTTCGCCATCCGGGCCAACGTCTGGTGGATCGACCTGCGCGCGGTCGGTTGGGTGTTCATCCTCGCCGGACTGGCCGTCCTGCTCACCACGCTCTGGTTCTGGCAGGACCGGCGCAAGCGGGCTCGCACGCTGATCGTGGAAGAGAACCGGCTCTCCCATCCGACCGCGATGATGCCGCCGCCGCCCGACCCGCCGCCGCCCACCGCACCGCCGTCCTGATCCGCTCCTCCGGCGCCGGGCCGATCAGGATCCCGGCCGGGTGCGAGCCGGGCGCGCCGAACTGCGGGCTCAGCCCCGGGCGGTGTGGCGGTCCACGATCCCCGCGCCGCCCGGTGCCAGCTCCGCCCAGGCCGTCGCGGTCCGGTGCACCACCAGTTCGGTGGTCCGCAGCCCTTCGGGATCCGCCCGTTCCGGGTCGAGCAGCGCCGACAGCAGCGAGATGCCGGGATTGTGGGCGATCAGCAGCACCGTGCGGGCCGCCGGCTCGGCGGCCCGGACCAGGGCGAGCAGCTCCTGCGGGTGCGCCTCGTACGCGGTCGCCTCGTAGCGCACCACGGGTGACGGCCCCGTCGGCCCCCCTTCCGGCGGGGAGCCCGTCATGCCCATCGCCACGTCGTGCCAGGTCTGGCGGGTACGCCTGGACGCCGAGCAGAGCACCACCTCGGGCAGCAGGCCGTGCCGGGCCAGCCAGGCTCCGGCGGCGGCCGCGTCGGCGTGCCCGCGCGCGGTCAACCGGCGTTCGACGTCCGGGGCGTCCCCGTCGGGTTGTTCGGCCTTGGCGTGCCGGAGCAGCACCAGTGTCCGTTCCTCGGCTCTGCCGTCCGTCATGCGCACAGCTTGCCTGATTGACGGTCGGAGCGCCTGGGTAAGTCGATGTGTGCCGCTCGCTCACCGATGGGTGCGGGCTCCCGCACCGGGTCCGGCCGGGGCAGGCCGGGAACCCGGGGTCAGGCGAAGAGCGCGAAGTAGATGGCGATGTGGTGGCAGATCGCCGCGAGCAGGGTGCAGGCGTGGAAGAACTCGTGGTGGCCGAAGACGGTGGGCCACGGGTTCGGCCGGCGCAGCGCGTAGAAGACCGCGCCGACGCTGTAGATCGCCCCGCCGACCGCGAGCAGGACCAGCGCGGTCACCCCGCCCTGCCGCAGGATCTGCGGCAGCATCGCCACCGAGACCCAGCCGAGCGCCAGGTAGAGCGGCGCGGAGACCCAGCGGGGCGCGTGTGGCCAGACCAGCTTCAGTGCCACGCCGGCCAGCGCCCCGCCCCAGACCAGGCCGAGCATGATGGTGGCCGTCCGGCGGTCGAGCAGCAGCGCGCAGAACGGCGTGTAGGTGCCGGCGATGAACACGAAGATCATCGAATGGTCCAGCCGGCGCATGATCTGGTAGCCCCGCTCCGACCACACCCGGCGGTGGTAGAGGGCGCTGGTGCCGAAGAGCCCGCAGACGGTCAGGCTGTAGATCAGGCAGCTCACCAGGGGCGCCCAACCCGGGCGGGTGGCCGCGACGGCGCAGAGGACGATGCCGCAGACGAGCGCGACGAAGAACGCGTAGGTGTGCAGCCAGCCGCGCATCCGGGGCTTCCCGATGTCGACCGGCTTGAGCCGGAGCGGTGCGGAGGTGGTCACGGGATACAGGTTACGGCACCGTAGGTTACTTGCAGGTAGTGCCGCCGGTCACTGTCTTGTCAGTCCCACCGGCCCTGGCCGCCGGATCGATCGGGGAGTATGGCGGGATGCGGATCCGACCCGTCGGCCGGCACGCCCTCCTGCTGGACTGCGACGAACCCGGCCAGGTGGAGGCGTGGCGGGCCGAGCTGTGGCGCCGCCGCGACACCGGCGAGCTG
This sequence comes from Micromonospora sp. NPDC050200, assembly GCF_040656135.1. Taxonomy (NCBI): domain Bacteria; kingdom Bacillati; phylum Actinomycetota; class Actinomycetes; order Micromonosporales; family Micromonosporaceae; genus Micromonospora; species Micromonospora sp. NPDC050200. The sequence goes on along the minus strand of NZ_JBFALG010000038.1, from coordinate 12,796 downwards.
AGCGCCGTCGAGATCGTCCCGGCCGCGGCGACGGTCCTGCTCGACGGTGTACCGGACCCGGCTGCCGCCGCCGCCCGGATCGCCGGGTGGACGCCCCGAACGGCCGCCGCGACGGCCGCCACCGCCCAGGTCGAGGTCCCCACCGGGTACGACGGGGAGGACCTGCCCGTCGTCGCCCGCCAGTGGGGCGTGGGCGTGCCCGAGGTGGTGCGGCGGTTGCGGGACACCGAATTCCGGGTGGCGTTCTGCGGGTTCGCGCCCGGATTCGCGTACCTGACCGGGCTGCCGCCGGAGTGGGCCGTGCCCCGGCTGCCCAGCCCGCGTACCCGGGTACCGGCCGGGTCGGTGGCGCTCGCCGGGCCGTACGCGGGGATCTACCCGACCGCCTCGCCGGGCGGGTGGCTGCTGGTCGGGCGCACCGACCTGACCCTGTTCGACGTGCACGCCGACCCGCCGGCCCGGCTCACCCCGGGCACCCGGGTCCGGCTGGTAGCCGCGTGATCGAGGTACGCCGCGCCGGCCCCCTCACCACCGTCCAGGACCTCGGCCGACCCGGGTACGCGCATCTCGGCGTACCCCGGTCGGGGGCGCTCGACCCGGCGGCGCTGGCCCTGGCCAACCGCCTGGTGGGCAACCCGCCCTCCGCCGCCGGCCTGGAGATCACCCTGACCGGCTGCGAGCTGCGGCTGACCACGGCCGCCACGGTCGCGGTGACCGGGGCCGACGCCGACGTCCGGGTCGGCCCTCGCCCCGGCGACGTGGGCCGGCCGCTCGCGGTGCCGGCCGGCGCGGTGCTGCGGATCGGACCACCCCGGGACGGGCTGCGCAACTGGCTCGCGGCCAGCGGCGGGATCGCGGTCGAGCCGGTGCTCGGCAGCCGCGCCACCGACACCCTCTCCGGCCTCGGCCCACCCCCGGTACGCGACGGCGACCGGCTCCCGCTCGGCCCGTGGCCCGGGCCGCCGGCGCCGGTCGACGTCACCGTCGGTCGGCCGCCGGCCGGCGAGCTGCGGCTGGCACTGCGGCCCGGGCCGCGCGCCGACTGGTTCACCCCGGCCGCGCTCGACCGGCTGCTCGGCACCCCGTACACGGTCAGTCCGATGGGCGACCGGGTCGGCGTGCGACTGGCCGGCGCGCCGCTGCCCCGCGCGTTGGCCGGGGAACTGCCCAGCGAGGGCATCGTGCTCGGCGCGGTGCAGGTGCCGGCCGACGGCCAGCCGCTGGTCTTCCTGGCCGACCATCCCACCACCGGCGGGTATCCCGTCATCGGGGTGGTGGACGACGTGACCGCGCTCGCGCAGGCCCGGCCAGGGACTACGGTGACGTTCCATGGACCTCAACGCTGACCTCGGCGAGGGATTCGGCATCTGGCGGCTCGGCGACGACGACGCGCTGCTGGACCTGGTCACCTCGGCCAACGTCGCCTGCGGCTTCCACGGCGGTGACCCGTCGACCATGCGGCGGGTCTGCGCCGCAGCGGCCGAGCGCGGCGTGGCGGTCGGCGCCCAGGTCGGCTACCGCGACCTCGCCGGCTTCGGCCGCCGGCGCATCGAGTACGCCTTCACCGAGCTGCGTGACGAGGTCACCTACCAGCTCGGCGCCCTGGACGCGTTCTGCCGGCTGTTCCGCACCCGGGTCCGTTACCTCAAGCCGCACGGCGCGCTCTACCACGCGGCGGCCGTCGAGGAGGCGCAGGCCGCCGCCCTGGTCGCCGCCGTCAGCGGGTACGACGACCAGCTGCCGATCCTCTGCGCGCCCGGCACGAAACTCGCCCAGCTCGCGGTCGGCGCCGGCCTGCGGGTGGTCGCCGAGGGCTTCGCCGACCGGGGCTACCTGCCCAACGGCGCGCTGGTGCCGCGCACCGCACTCGGCGCGCTGGTCACCGACCCGGAGGAGGTGGCCGCCCGGGCGGTGCGGATGGCCACCGAGCACACCGTCGTCGCGATCGACGGCAACGTCATCCCGTGCCCGGTCGGCTCGATCTGCCTGCACGGCGACACCCCGGGCGCGGTCGCCTCGGCGGCGCTGACGCGGGCCGCGCTGCTCGACGCGGGAGTCACCCCGAAACCCTTCGTCTGAGTTCGCGTTCCAGGTAAACGAAACAGCCCCCGTCGGGCGTGAACGGGACGTGCAGCGAGAACGGACGGAGTTCGCCGACTTGCTGCGGGACGGATGGACGCTGGTGCTCCAGCCGAACTACCGGACGGTCGGCGGCCGCACCGACTTCGGCACCCTCGCCGTCCGGGTCGGCACCGGGACGGTCGGGCCCTGCACGCTCCGGTGACCGCCGGCGCGGGCGGCCGGGCCACCCGGCCCGGTCAGGCGTCCAGGCCGCGCAACACCAGCGGCAGCCGCGCCGCGCCGCCGTCGACCACCCGCACCGGTACGCCCCAGTCCTGCCGGGTCAGGTGGCAGGCGGCGTGCTCGGCGTCCGCGTCGCAGGTCGCGGCCTGGGCGGTCACCTGGAGCACCCCACCGGCCACGGCGCCGTCGATCACCAACCGTCGGGACAGGTCGGTGGTGGTGCCGGCCCCCTCGACCAGCAGCTCCGGCGGCGACGCCGAGACCACCAGGCGGGTCGACGGGCCGTACGTCTCGTCCAGCTTCTGGCCCGGCGCCGGCGTGAAGATCACGTCCAGGGTCACCTCGCCGGCCGCCAGGTCCGTCGGCTTCCGCTCGGTGCGGTGCCGGGGCCCGTCCACCGTGCTCGCACCGGCGGCGGAGAGCGCGCCCGGCGCCAGCCGGGTCAGCCGGTGCGCGGCGGACTCGACCACCAGCACGTCGCCCTCGACGGTGAGCACCAGGTCGCTCGGCTCGGCGAGGCCGTCGGCCACCGTGGAGACCCGGTCCGTCTCCGGGTCGAAGCGACGGACCGCGCCGTTGTAGGTGTCGGCGATCAGCACCGAGCCGTCCGGCAGCGCGCACACTCCGAGCGGATGCTGGAGCAGCGCCCGATCGGCCGGGCCGTCCACGTGCCCGAAGTCGAAGAGGCCCTGCCCGACGGCCGTGCCCATGACGCCGCTCTCGACGTACCGGATCGCGCTGGTCTCGCTGTCGGCGATCCAGAGCCGGCTGCCGTCGGCCGAGACGGAGAGCCCGGAGGGCTGCGCCATCCACGCCTCGGCCAGCGGGCCGTCGCGCAGCGCCTCCACCGTCGTGCCGGCGTACACGCCGGCGGTCCGCTTCACCGGGTCGAACCACCAGAGCTGGTGGATGCCGGCCATCGCGATGATCACGCGGTTGTCGTACCAGGCCAGGTCCCAGGGGGAGGAGAGGTCGACCGAGCGCGCGTCGTGCGCGTGGTAGTCGACCGAGGACCGCCACTGCCGGCCCGTGCCGGCGACCGTCACCACCTCGCCGGTCGCCAGCCGTACGCCACGCAGCAGATGGTTGACGGTGTCCGCGACGACCAGGTCGTAGCCGGCCACCTCGGCGGCGTGCGCGGGGAGCAGGCAGAGCCCCTGCGGCTCGGCGAAGCTGGCCGTGCCCGCCGGACCGTCGGTCCGGCCCCGCTCGCCGGAGCCGATCCGGCGGACCAGCTTCTCGCCGTCGGGGGCCAGCTCCGCCAGGGAATGCCGCGCCGAGTCGGAGACCAGCAGGTTGCCGCCGTCGAGCACCACCGCCTTGCCGGGGAAGCGCAGCGTGGTCTCCGGCTCTGCCGGCGGGACGTACGGGCCGTCGCCCCGGTGCAGGGTGCCCTTCGCCGTGTGGGTGGCGACCAGGTCGTCGACCAGTCGGGCCAGCCCCTCGGCGTGACCCTCGCCGGCCATGGTGGCCACCACGTAGCCCTCCGGGTCGACCACGGCCAGGGTCGGCCAGGCCTTCGCCGCGTACTGCCCCCACATGTCCAGCTCGGGGTCGTCGAGCACCGGGTGATGCACCCCGTACCGCTCGACGGCGGCGGCCAGCGCGTCCGGGTCCTTCTCGTGCTCGAACTTCGGCGAGTGCACGCCGATCACGACGAGCACGTCGGCGTACTTCTCCTCCAGCGGACGCAACTCGTCGAGCACGTGCAGGCAGTTGATGCAGCAGAAGGTCCAAAAATCCAACAAGACGATCCTGCCGCGCAGGTCGGCGAGCTTCAGCTCCCGCCCACCGGTGTTCAGCCAGCCCCGACCGCGCAGCTCAGGGGCCCGTACGCGTGCGCTCATGGCCCCAGTCTGCCGGACGCCGGACCGCTGGCCGGGCGTGCCCCCGAGCGTGGTCGATCACATCGGGCGGGTACGACGGCGGGGCCACGGATCACCGTGGCCCCGCCGTCGGAAAGTGCTACTCGGCGGCCGGCTTGAGGCAGAGCACCCGGTCGGCGCCGCTGCCCGGCAGCACAACGTGCGGCTGGGCCGGGTCGGCGCACTTGTCCTTCGCGTCGACCTTGGAGACCACCGTGAACGCGCCCTGCTCGCCGCAGTTTGCCGCGGTCGCGCCGTTGCCCGACTGCTTCACGCAGGAGCCGACGGCCGGGCTGAACTGGGCCGGCTTGTCGTCGGCGCCGATCTTGCCGAGCAGGCTGAGCAGGCCGAGCGGAATGGCGAGGATCAGCACCGCCGCGATCAGCACGATGGCCAGCACCCGGCCGTTGCGGACCTTCGGCACCGGCTGCTCGGCCTTCGGCTCCGCGTCCGGCTTGAACGTGTCGAAGCGTCCCTGCTCCGGCTCCGGGTCCTGGTGCCAGGCTCCGGGGCCGGGCTGGTTGGCCGGCGGGAAGGACTGCTCCGCAGGCGGGAAGGGCTGCCCTGCCGGGGGGAAGGGCTGCCCTGCCGGGGGGAACGGTGGCCCCGCCGGGGGGAACGGCGACGGGGTGCCGCCGTGGGCCGGGTCGTGGGCCGGGTGGCCGTACCCGGGCACCGCGCCGGCGGGCGGGCCGCCGGCGGGCGGACCGCCGAACGGCTCCGCCGGTCGGTCGGTCGGGCCGTGCGGGCGGTTCCCGTTCATCGGCCGGTTGTTGCGGGCCGGATCGGCGAAGGCCGGGATGGCACCCGGGAACGCCGGCGGCGCGGCGGGCGAGGTGGGCGGGGCGGACGAGGGGGCCTCGGCGCCGAAGCCGGACAGTCGGTCCGGCTCGTCGAAGCGCTGCTGGTCGTCGAAACGCGGCGGGGAGTCCTGCTGGGCCTGCTGACCGTCGTACTCCTCGACCGGCTCGTCCACCGGCTCGGGGCGGGCCGGCCGGCCGTACACCCGGGGCTGCGGGGCACCCGTGCCGCCCGGCGGCACGGCCTGGTCGATCGGGGGCATCACCCGGCTGGCCAGCGGTACCGACGCGCTCGCCGACGCCCGACCGGTGGCGCCGGCCTCCGCGCCGCCGGCCTCCGGCGAGGTACGCGGCCCGGGCACCACCGGTCCGGCGGGCGACTGCGACTCCTCGGCCGGGCCCCAGCCCGACCGTTCCGGCTCGTACGCCGGCGGCGCGCCCTCCCGGCCGGCCGGCTCGAACGACGACTGGTCGGCGGCCCCGCCGAACTGGGCCGGCGGGACGTAGTCGGCCGGCGGCGTGGCGGCCAGGCTGGCGCCCGGCACCCGCGGCTCCTGCGGCGGCAGGGGCACCGCGTTGGCCGGCGAGATGCCGGGGGCCGGCCCCGGCTGGTAGATCGGCGTCTCGTCGGCGCGCTTGGGCTCCCAGGCGTCCCCGGTCGACCGCTGCGCGGGCTCGGCCTCGGCGCGGCCCCAGGCCTCCTCGGCCGCCCACGGCTCGGCGTCCGGCACGGCCGGACGGTCGGCGCCGGCCCACTGCGGCGGGTTCTCGGCGTTCGCTCCCCAGGCGGGCGGATTGTCGGGGACCGCGACCGACGCGGTCGCCCGGGGCGGCTGCTCGGGCGGCGTCCAGCCGCCCACCTCGGGCCGATCGTCCGGCCCGGGCATGGCAGCCCCGCCCCAGGAGCCGGTACGCGCCGGCTCCTCGGCGGCGGGCCAGTCCCGGTCCGGCCGCTGGTCGTCCCGGGCCGGGGCGGCAGCGCCCCAGCCGTCGCCGGACTGCTGCTCCTCGCGGGCGTCCCAGCGGCCCGACGTCTGCGCGGCGCCGGCGTCCCACGGCTGCGGCGACCGCTCGTCCTCCTGCGGCGCGGTGCGCCAGCCCCCGGAGTGGACGGAGTCGTCCTGCGCCGCCGTGTTCCACCCGCCCGGGCCGGCGGGCTCGTTCTGCCCGGCGGCGTTCCATCCGGTCGGGCCGGCGGGCTCGTCCTGGGCCGGCTGGGTGGCGTTCCAGCCGCCGGAGCGGGCGGCATCGTCCTGGGTGGACCAGGCGTCGGGCGCCGGCGGCACCTGGGCGGCCGTGCGCGCACCGTTCTCGGGCTGGCCCCAGGCGGGCGCGGCCGGTTCCGGCTGCTGCGGCACGGGCACGGAGGCGCGGCCGGCGGAGCGGGGCGCGTCGTCCTGGTGGGACGCCGCGGTCCAGCCGCCGGAGCGGGCCGGATCGTCCTGTTGCGACGCCGCCTCGGCACCCCAGCCGTTGGCCGGTTCCTGCTGCCCGCCGGCGTTCCAGCCGCCCGACTGGGCCGGGTCGTCCTGGGCCGTGGTGTTCCACCCGCCGGAGCGGGCCGGCTCGTCGTGCGGCGCGGCACCCCAGCCGTTGGCGGCCGGGGCCTGTTCCTGCTGCCCGGCGCCGGCGTTCCACCCGCCCGAGCCGGCCGGGTCGGCCGGGGTGGACCAGGCGTCCTGCGGCTGCCCGGCCGGCTGCGGCACCCGGGCGGCGCCGCGAACACCGGACTCGGGCTGCGCCCATGCCGGGGCGGCCTGCTCGGGCTGCGCCCAGGCGGGCTGCGCCGGCTCGCCCTGCCCGGCGGGCTGGCCCGGGACGGGTGCGGCGGACCACGCGGCAGGCTGGTCGGACTGGGCGGCCCAGGCGGGTTGCGATGGAGTGGCCCACTGGCCGGGCTGCGCCGGCTCGCCCTGCTGTGGCGGTTGCGCGGCGCCCCATGCCGGGGGCTGGTCCTGCGTGGCCCAGGCCGGGGCGGACTGGTCCGGTCGGCCGGCGGGTGGTGGTGGCGCCCAGCCCAGGTCCGGGGCGGCGGGATCGCCGTACCCGGCGTCCTGCTGCGGATGCCGGTCGCCGTACGGCGCCGGTCCACCGGCGCCCGGCGGCACCTGGTCCGGCTCCTGGCCGGGGCGGTGCTGGCCCTCGGACGTCATGGGTGCGCCTCCTCCATCACATGTCGGCCGCCGATGCCGTCCGGGTGTGGGCGGCGGGCTCGCCGGTGTCGCCCGCGGATCGGCCGTGCGGGCTCTCCGCACCGTATCCGGTGACCGCGCGGGGTCTCCGGGGAGCACCGGGCCGTCACTCCGCGTCGCCGGACGGTGGCGATCGGCTTTCATCAGGCTCGATCTCGTCCCGGGTCGGCGGGTGGCGACCGTGCCCCACCGTACCGGGCGTCCGATCGAGGCGGAATCCCGGTCTCGGCGGCCCGGGAACGCCGATGACCCGCCCGGGGCGCCCCGGGCGGGTCATCGATCTGGAGGAGGTGAGGAAGGTCTGTGCCGCGTCAGCTCATGTGACGCTGGGCGATCGCGAGGATCTCATCGCGCACCGCGGGCGAGTTGGCGGAACGAAGCGCGTGCTCGATCGCGCGGGCGCGGCGGTTGGCGTCGCGGCGGGTGCGGATGCGCTCGATCATGCTCATGGTGTCTCTCCTCCGGCTATTCGGTTGTCAGCCCCTGGTGTCTCTATTGAAGCGCAAGACGCCGCCAACGTCCATCGATTATTAGGTGAGCTGAGACACCTGCCTAAGATTCGTAGGTGCGAGAAGGGGTGGAGCCGTGCTTTTCGTCGTGCAATGGCAACGGCCGGTGTGCCGGGCGTTCACCCTGGGCACACCGGCCGTTGCTGGTGTCGCGGACGGTCAGGTCCAGGCGAGCAGCGCCGCCTCCGGGTCGGCCAGGAAGTCCCCGATGTCGCGGAGGAACTTCGAGCCGAGCTCACCGTCGATGATCCGGTGGTCGAACGACAGGCCCAGCGTGGTGACCTGACGCGGCTTCACCTTGCCCTTGTGCACCCAGGGCATCTCGCGGACCGCGCCGAAGGCCAGGATCGCCGACTCGCCCGGGGGCAGGATCGGCGTACCGGTGTCCACCCCGAACACCCCGACGTTGGTGATCGTCATGGTGCCGCCGGACATGTCCGCCGGCGAGGTCTTCCCCGCCTTCGCCGTCTGCACCAGGTCGGTCATCGCGTCCGCCAGCTCGCGCAGCGACAGCCGGCCGGCGTCCTTGATGTTCGGCACGATCAGGCCACGCTCGGTGGCCGCCGCGATGCCGAGGTTGACGTAGTCCTTGACCACGATCTCCTCGCCGGCCCAGGTCGAGTTGACCATCGGGTGGCGCCTGACCGCCAGCAGCACCGCCTTGGCGACCAGCAGCAGCGGCGAGACCCGAACGTCGCGCCACTCCCGCCGGCCGCGCAGCCGGTCCAGCGCCTTCATCGCCCGGGTCACGTCGACGGTGAGGAACTCCGTCACGTGCGGGGCGGTGAACGCCGAGCGGGACATGTTCTCGGCGGTGAGCTTGCGTACCCCCTTGACCGGGATGCGCTGCTCGCGGTCCGCGCCGAAGCTCACGGCCGCCGTGGCCCGGGCCGACACCGTCAACGGCTCGGCCGCCGCCGGGGTGCCGCTCGCCGCCCGCTGGACGTCCTCGCGGGTGACCGAGCCCAGCGGGCCCGAGCCGGTCAGCGTGGACAGGTCGACGCCGAGGTCCTTGGCGAGTTTGCGTACCGGCGGCTTGGCCAGCACCAGCCCACCGACCTGCCCGGCGCCGTTCGCCGCCGGGGCCGGCGACACCGGCGAGACCGGCGAGACCGGCGCCGGGGCGACCGGGGCCGCCTGGGCCGGCGCGGCCGGCGCCTGGGCGGGGCCGGCGCCCTTCCGTGGCCGCCGCTTCGCCGCGGTGGTACGCGGGCCGTAGCCGACCAGCACGGCGGTACGCCCACCCGGGGCAGGACCGCCGATCAGGCCGGGCTCGACCGCGCCCTCGGCCGGGGCCACCTCGACCGCGGCCAGCGCGGCCGCCGACGGGGCGGGCTGGTTGGTGGTCGACTCGACCGGGCCCGCGCCCGGGTCGGTGTCGATCGCGATGATCGGCGTGCCGACCTCGACCGTGCTCCCCTCCGGGTGGAAGATCGCCTGCACCTGGCCCGCCCACTTCGCCGGGATCTCGACGGCCGCCTTGGCCGTCTCCACCTCGACGATCGGCTGGTTCAGCTCGATGACGTCGCCCACCTTGACCAGCCAGGCGAGGATCTCGCCCTCGGTCAGGCCCTCGCCCAGGTCGGGGAGGTTAAACTCCTTGATCCGTGACATGCCGCTCACCAGCCGAAGGTGCGGTCGACGGCGTCGAGCACCCGGTCGAGGTCGGGCAGGTACTCCTCCTCCACCCGGCTGGCCGGGTAGGGGGTGTCGAAGCCGGTGACGCGCAGCACCGGGGACTCCAGGGAGTAGAAGCACTCCTCGGCGATCCGGGCGGCGATCTCCGAGCCCAGGCCCAGGTTGCCCGGGGCCTCGTGGACGACCACGCAGCGACCGGTGCGCTTCACCGACTCGTACGCGGCGGTCAGGTCCAGCGGGGAGAGCGAGCGCAGGTCGATGACCTCCAGCTCCCGGCCGTCCTCGGCGGCGGCGGTCGCCGCGTCCAGGCACGTCCGCACCATCGGGCCGTACGCCAGCACGGTGGCGTCGGTGCCGGCCCGGGCGACCCGGGCGGAGTGCAGCGGGTACGCGTCCGCGAGCGGGGCCTCCAGCTCGACCGGGCCCTTCTCCCAGTAGCGCCGCTTGGGCTCCAGGAAGACGATCGGGTCGTCAGAGGCGATCGCCTGCTGGATCATCGAGTACGCGTCCTGCGGGTTGGCGCAGGTCACGACCTTCAGGCCGGCGGTGTGGGCGAAGTACGCCTCCGGCGACTCGGAGTGGTGCTCGACCGCGCCGATGCCGCCGCCGTAGGGGATCCGGATGACCATCGGAATCCGGACCTTGCCCTGCGAGCGGTAGTGCATCTTCGCCACCTGCGACACGATCTGGTCGTACGCGGGGTAGACGAAGCCGTCGAACTGGATCTCGCAGACCGGGCGGAAGCCGCGGATGGCCAGGCCGACCGCGGTGCCGATGATGCCGGACTCGGCCAGCGGGGTGTCGATCACCCGCTGGTCGCCGAAGTCCTTCTGGAGCCCGTCGGTGATCCGGAAGACGCCGCCGAGCTTGCCGACGTCCTCGCCCATGATGACGACCTTCGGGTCGTTCTCCAGAGCCCTGCGCAGACCGGTGTTGAGGGCCTTGCCGAGGGTGAGCGTCTCCGTGGCCATCAGTGGGCGCTCCCCTCGAACGACTCCATGTACTTGCTGAACTGCGCCCGCTGCTCGTCGAGCTCGGGTGACCCGGTGGGGTAGACGTGGTCGAACATCGTCACCGGCTCCGGGTCGGGCATGGCGAGCACCCGCTCGCGCAGGTGCACCGACTCGGTGCGGGCCTGCTCGTCGACCGAGGCGAAGAAGTCCGCGTCGGCGATCTGCTGCTTCTCCAGGAACGCCTTCATCCGGGCGATCGGGTCCTTGGCCTGCCAGGCCTCGACCTCACTGGCGATCCGGTAGCGGGTCGGGTCGTCGGAGGTGGTGTGCGCCCCCATCCGGTAGGTGTACGCCTCGATCAGGCTGGGGCCCTGGCCGAGCCGGGCGTTGTCGAGCGCGTGCCGGGTCACCGCGTACGAGGCGAGCACGTCGTTGCCGTCCACCCGGACGCCGGGGAAGCCGAAGCCGCCCGCGCGCTGGTAGAGCGGGACGCGGGTCTGCCGCTCCAGCGGCTCGGAGATGGCGTACTGGTTGTTCTGGCAGAAGAAGACCAGCGGGGCGTTGAAGACGCTGGCCCAGACGAACGCCTCGTTGACGTCGCCCTGGCTGGTGGCGCCGTCGCCGAAGTAGGCGATCACCGCCTCGCCGTCCTCGGTGCCGGTCTTGCCGTCCATGGCGACACCCATGGCGTACCCGGTCGCGTGCAGGGTCTGCGCCCCGATCACGATCGTGTACATGTTGAACTTGAACTCGTTCGGGTCCCAACCGCCCTGGTCGACGCCGCGGAACAGGCCGAGCGGCATGATCGGGTCGATGCCCCGGCAGTAGAGGACGCCGTGCTCCCGGTAGGTCGGGAAGGCCATGTCCTGGGTACGCAGCGCGCGCCCGGAGCCGACCTGGGCGGCCTCCTGGCCGAGCAGGCTGGCCCACAGGCCCAGCTCGCCCTGGCGCTGCAACGCGGTGGCCTCGGCGTCGAGCTTGCGGACCAGCACGAGGTCGCGGTAGAGCCCGCGGTACTCCTCGTCGGTGAAGTCGACGCGGTATTCCGTCCCGTCCGGGCCGGTCGCGCTCTCGATCCGCTCACCGGTCGGGGTGAGCAGCTGTACGAGTTCCGGCTCGCCCGCCGCGGCGGTGCGCTTGGACCGGGGTGCGGCCCGCCGGCCGCGGCTGGTGACCCCGGGGTCGCCCTTTGCCATCCGTCTCTCCCTGTCGTGTCTGCGTCGGCGCCGGGGGTGGCCCGTCCGCGCAACTCGTGCGCCGGCCCGGCCGGTGCCGGGCTGGTTCCTGGCGGCCGCGCCTAGCCCCGGTGAGGGTTGCCGCGCGGCGGTGAGCCGGATTCGGGGAGGAACCCGGTTCGGGAGCGCCGGCGCCGAACCGTACCTGCCGCAGGGTGCGCGGAGGCCGGCTGCGTTGCCGTCGTGCCTGAATGATGGCAGAGGAGGTGAGCGGTCCCACAGTATGGCCTCCCCTGCCGGTGCCGTTCCGTCTGCTTCACGACGCATCGACGTATTTGTCGCTTGCAAGGTTCATGCTGACGGACAACCTGTGTGTCGACACGCTGTGATCCCTGGTGAACTGAGCGTCACTGGTCCAGGCTGGCCTGGTGCCCGCTGGGGAGTTTAAGGGTGTATGTCCGGTTGGGAAGCCCGGCGATGTCGTACGCCAGCGGCCGACGACAAGGGAGTGTCCGGTGTCCGAGTCAGGTGACCGTCCGCCCGCTCCGATGCTCGGCCGGGGCGGTGGCGGCTACCGCCGGCTGATCGGCGTACACCGGGCCCCCGGGTCGGTCGGCCCCAACCGGGGCTACCTGTTCACCGTCGCCCTGCTCGCCGGCACGGCGTCCATGCCGATCCTCGCCGCGTTCAGCGCCGGTTCGGCCACCGTCGGCAGCAGCGCGCTCCCCGACGGCAGCACCCCGTTCCTGCCCACCCCCTCCGATGGTCCGGTGGTGGTCCCGCTGCCCGCCACCGGCCAGCCTGCGCTGTCGGCGACCACCCCCGCGCCGGGGCCCGGCGCGCTCCGCCTGATCCCGCTGGGCCCGCCGCTGCCCCCGCTGCCCGTGGCCGCGCCGGCGCCACCGGCCGCGCCCGGTCCCGGCCCGGCCCGCCGTCCGCTGCCGCCGCCCCCACCCGCCCGCACCACCCCGCCCGTACCGCGCCGGACGGCCGCACCGCCCGCTCCCCGTCCCACGCCGACCGGCTCGCCGACCCCGCGACCCACCCCGACCGCCGAGCCGAGCAGCACCCTCTCCGAGCCGCCGGACCCGGCGCCCACCGGCAGCGCGGAGTCCACCGCCACCGCCGACCCCACCGCCGACCCCACCGCGACGCCTGGGCCGACGCCCGGGCCGACGCCTGGGCCGACCGTGACCGTGGCCCCGACGGCCCGGCCGACCGTGGTCCCCACCCGGACCCCGCCACCCGCCCCCTCGCCGGCCACCGGGCCGCGACCGCGCCCCACCGAGACCTCCCCGGACCCTGCCGACGGCCCGCGTCCCCGTCCGCCCGCCCCGCGGCCGGGCCGCCCGCCGTCGCC
>NZ_JBFALG010000037.1:0-68014 GCF_040656135.1 Micromonospora sp. NPDC050200 | reverse complement strand
CGGCGCCCGGCAAGTCTTCCGGCTACGCCGCGACACCGGCGGCCTCGACGGAGTCCGCACCAGCAAAGAAATCATCCACGGCATCGTCAGCCTCGGCGCCGACCTGGCCGGCCCGCACCACCTCAACGCCTACGCCCGGGGCCATTGGTCCGTGGAGACCCGTCTTCATTGGACCAGAGACGTGACCTTCCACGAGGACGATTCCCAGCTGCGGACCGGTACCGCCCCACGCGCTATGGCCACCTTCCGCAACCTGTCCCTCAACACCTTCCGCCTCGCCGGACGCGCGAACATCGCCCACGCCCGCCGCGACCTACACGACCGCAGCGACGTCTTCGCCGTCTACGGCATCTAACAAACCATGATCAAACCGGACACTCCCGAACAACGCCGGGGCCGTGGCCATGGAGGTCGCCGGCATTGTCGCGGACCGGCTGCGCTGGGCAAACCGGCGGCGGGTCGACTTCGCCTCCTACCCGGTCAAGGTTCGCCTGGCGCGCGTGCTCTGGGAGATCGCCACGGCTTACGGCCGACGAAGCTGCGAGGGGCTCGTCATCAACGTGCGACTCACCCAGAGTGAATTGGCGACTCTCTGTGGGGCGGCCGAGATCAGCTTGCACAAGGCGCTCGGAAGCTTGCGGGGGGCCGGCATCATCGCCACGGGCTATCGCGAAATTGTCATCCGGGACAGTGATGGGCTCCGTGCCGTCGCTGATCTCGACGGCTTGGCCTGACGGTGCGAGACGCTCAGGTCGCGGCGCTCAGCCAAGCTGACCGTCGCGGCGTGCGTGGCACGAGCTGATCAACACGGTAGGCTCTCTCCGTGGCCGTTCGGCATCCCCCGTATCTGCTCAGGCTGAAGGTGACCAACTTCCGCAGCCTGCGCGACGTGGAGGTGCGCCTTGCCGCCCTCAACGTGCTGGTTGGCCCCAACGGTGCGGGAAAGTCGAACCTCCTGGACGTCATCGCTTTTCTGGGTGACGCGACCCGCGATGACCTCGAACCGGCACTCGATCGTCGCGGAGGCATCCACCGCGTGCTGTTCCGGGGTAGTCGCGACCCGAGGAGCCCGATCGGCATCGAGGTCGAGACGGCGGTCACCAGGAACAGCAGCTTGGCGGCTCCGGACACCTATACCCTCACCTTCTCTTCACAGAAGCCGCTGGTGCGGACCGGTCGGCAGGCACTACGCCGCGCAGAGAGGTTCACGTTCGAGCGCGCCACCGGGCCGGGGCAGCGCATCACGATCGATGGCGGGAAGATCACCTTTCACAGGCCGGAGGGCGGTGAAGAGACAGCAAGCCTGCGGGAAGGCTCTCTCGGCCTGTCAACGCTGCCAAAGCTGGTCTCTGAGGACGACGCCGAGCTGGTCGAGGCGTTGGCCGACCTTTTTTCCAGCTTCCGCGTCTTCGACGTGGATGTGGCTGCAGCGCGTAGGCCGGCTCAGGAGCGCATCAGTGAGCGCCTCTCCAACGACGCCAGCAACCTCGCACCGTTCCTGGCATACCTCGCCGAGGAGCACCCCGACAGGTTCGCCGCGCTGCACCGCGATGCCCGCTCCTTCATTCCTGGCCTGGCGAGCCTGGAGTTCACGCCCATCGGTGGGGCTGGCGAGGGAGTGGTGCTCAATCTCGTCGAGGCCGCGCTGCCCGGATCCACCAAACTGCAGGAAGCCTCGTACGGGTCCATCCGGGCGCTGGCGCTGCTCGCCCTCCTGTATGACCCATCGCCGCCGCGGTTGACCTGCATCGAGGAAATCGACCACGGGCTGCACCCGCACATCCTGGACCGTCTCGTCGAACTGCTGCGCCAAGCCTCCGAGCGCACCCAGTTCCTGATCGCCACGCACTCGCCGGCGCTGGTCAACCGGTTGACGCCGGACGAGCTGATCGTCTGTGAGCGTGGTGAGGACGCCTCCTCCCGGATACCGGCGATCGCCCCGGAGACCGTACGCGCGATGGAGCGGGAGTTGCGGGGCGAGATCGGCCTCGGTGAGTTGTGGTTCTCCGGCGCTCTGGGGGGCTGCCCCGAATGACACCCCGGCAGCGACAACAGCCCAGGACCGTGGTCGTCCTGGGCGAGGACGACAATGATCGGAAGACGATCGCGGTGCTGGTGGCGGCGCTGCGGCGAGACATCTCCCGCGCCGACCTCAAACCACTCCGCAAGCCGATGGCGCTTGTGCGCAACGTGCCGCCGAGCAGGCTGCCCAGTCACGCCGATCGGGTATCTGCTCTGCTGCGTGCCCTGAACGTTGCGACGCCGATCCGCTGCGTGCTCATGCACGAGGACGCCGACGACGTGGAGCCGGCACACGAGGCCCTCATCTCCAAGATTGAGGAGTGCTACCGGTCGCTCCCGTGGCCGGTCCTGCCAGTCGTGCCGGCCTGGGAGATGGAAACTTGGTGGTTCCTGTTCCCGGAGGCGGTCCGTCAGGTGCGGCCCAGCTGGCAGCCGCCGAGGCAGTACGCCGGTCGCGACGTCGGACAGATCCGCAACGCCAAGGAGCAACTCAAGAAGGCGGTACGACCGGCCGGCGCCCGCCCGACGTTCCAGTCGTACGTCGAGGCCGACAGTGTGCTGATCGCCGAAAAGATCGTCTCCACCGGGCAGTTGTCCCCGCCATGGTTCGCCCGCAGCCGAAGCTGGCAGTCATTTCTCGACGCGGTCGCCCGGATCTAGGTTTCGTTCTCCGCTGACGTGGTGGTCCTCGGAAGCGGGCCGGTAACTGACCACAATGTGTCAGTGGGCACGTCGACTGCCGGGATAACCGCTAGGCTCCTGCGCCGGAACATCGCTCGCATTTCCGGTCGGCTCAGCCGGTGCTGTCGGATCGAGGTGGCGCACGTGTCCGATCCCGTCGAGGACGTTGTCGAGGAACTGGATTCCCTCGGTCACCTGACAGGTGTCGAGGTCGAGGACGACCCGGACAGCGCCGTAATGGGTGGGTCCGAGGACCTGATCCAGACCCCGTTCGACCCAGAGTTGATCGACGTGGTCACCCGTAACACGACCGTCGACCTGCTGCTCTCCCGGGTTCGCACCCGACGGGTCGACCTGCAACCAGACTTTCAGCGACAAGCGGGAATCTGGCGTGCGCAGGCCAAGAGCCGCCTCATCGAGTCGCTCCTCCTGCGGATCCCGCTGCCGACGTTCTACGCCGCCGAGGCCGACGACGAGGTGTGGGCGATGGTGGACGGCATCCAGCGGCTGACCACGATCGTGGAGTTCGTCGAGCCGGAGGCCATCGGTGTCGAGCCGCTGCGCCTTCGCAATCTCGAATACCTCGGCCAGGAGTACGACCAGGCGACGTTCGCGGACCTCCCGGCCGCTTGCAGACCCGGCTCCGGGAGACCGAACTGATCGTCCACCTGATCAGGCGGGGCACTCCGGAGGAGGTCAAGTTCAACATCTTCGCCCGGATCAACACCGGTGGTCTGCCGCTGTCTCGCCAGGAACTGCGGCACGCGCTCATTCCCGGTGAGGGGCGGGTGATCCTCAGGGAGTGGGCCGACTCGGAGGCGTTCAGGTCGGCTACCGGGAACAGCGTGCGCAGTGACCGGATGGCGGATCGCGAGATGGTCCTGCGGTTCCTCGCGTATCGGCTGACCGAACCCGGTTCGTACACGGACGACGACTTCGACCTCTTCCTACGCACCTCCATGCGGGCCCTCAACAAGCTGCCCAAGGCAGCGGTCGACGAGCTGTGGGAGCAGTTCGAGAGAGCGCTGCACGGGGCGTACGAGATCTTCGGCGACTACGCCTTCCGCAAGGTGGAACGCAAGGGCGGCAGCCGAAGACTGCCGATCAACAAGGCTCTTTTCGAAGCGGTGTCGGTGAATCTCGCGATGATGACCGAGGACGAGATCGCCGTCCTGGTCAGGCGCCACCGGCGAGTCGAGAAGAAGTTCCTCGACCTCATGTCGGACGTCGACTTTCAGGCGGCCATCTCGCAGGGCACCGGGGACCCGGCGAAGGTCCGCTTCCGGTTCGACGCGATTCGGGAGATGTTTGAATCTGCCGCCGCATAGCTGATCGGTGGGCGGGCACTCACGGTGCCCACCGTCCGGCCGA
Organism: Micromonospora sp. NPDC050200; assembly: GCF_040656135.1. Taxonomy (NCBI): domain Bacteria; kingdom Bacillati; phylum Actinomycetota; class Actinomycetes; order Micromonosporales; family Micromonosporaceae; genus Micromonospora; species Micromonospora sp. NPDC050200. The sequence continues at coordinate 63,940 of NZ_JBFALG010000037.1, read as the reverse complement.
CCGGCAACCTCCTGGCGCGGCGCTGGCTCAGGGTATGACGCCCTGTTGAGTGATCGGTACGGTAAGCAGCATGTCTTCGCCCACCTCTGCGCCGCTGCTCCGGGAGTTCATCGAGATCCCGGAGCGCACGAGCACGAGCGACTTCGTGCTCAAGCTCGCCGACAGTGTCGCCGACGCCGATTCCACGCTCCGCGACTACGTGGTCACGGATCGGCTGCTGGGCAACTTCGACGAGGCGCTCGGGCTGATCCGCTCCGCGGTCGAGGGCCACGCCTCCAAGGCCGCCTACCTGCACGGCTCATTCGGCTCGGGTAAGTCGCACTTCATGGCGGTGCTGCACGCGCTGCTGCGCGGCGAGGCCGCCGCCCGCGGCCGCGACGAGCTGGCGCCGCTGGTCGCCAAGCACAGCGTCTGGCTGGACGGCCGCAAGTTCCTCCTGGTCCCGTACCACCTGCTGGACGCCCGCTCGCTGGAGCAGCGCGTCCTCGGCGGCTACGTCGACCGGGTCCGCGCGCTGCACCCCGAGGCGCCCATCCCGGCGGTACACCGCACCGACGCGCTGCTGGATCAGGCCGCCTCGCTGCGGGAGAAGATCGGTGACAAGCAGTTCATCGACGGCCTGCCCGGCGGCGACGTCGAGGACGAGTGGGGCGAGAGCGAGACCTTCTGGACGTCCGAGCGGCTGGACCAGGCGTTCGCCGGCGCGTACTCCGACGAGCTGCGCCGCAAGCTCGTCAACGACCTGCTGACCAGCTGGAACAAGGGCTTCTTCAGCAACGCCCGGGAGGACGCCGAGGCGTTCGTCTCGCTCGACCGGGGCCTGACCGAGATCAGCCGGCACGCCAAGGAACTCGGCTACCACGGCCTGATCCTCTTCCTCGACGAACTGATCCTCTGGCTGGCCAACTCGATCGGCGACCAGCAGTTCGTCTCCCGCGAGATCCAGAAGATCACCAACTTCGTCGAGGGCGGCGACACGCGCCGGCCCATCCCGGTGGTCAGCTTCATCGCCCGCCAGCGTGACCTGCGCGAACTCGTCGGCGAGGAGGTCACCGGCGCCAACGAGCTGAGCTACCAGGACACCCTCAACCTGGCCAGCGGCCGGTTCGACGTGATCAAGCTGGAGGACCGCAACCTCCCGGAGATCGCCCGCCGCCGCCTGCTCAAACCCCGCGACACCACGGCCGGCGCCGCGATCGGCAAGGCCTTCGACGCCACCACCAAGGTACGCCGGGAGGTGTTCGACACCCTGCTCGGCACCGACTCCGGCAGCGGCGCCGACATCGACGCCTTCCGGTCGACGTACCCGTTCAGCCCGGCGTTCCTCTCCACCCTGGTGCACGTCTCCAGCGCCCTGCAGCGCTCCCGGACCGCGCTGAAGCTGATGCGCCAGCTCCTGGTCGACCGCCGCGACACGCTGCGCCTCGGTCAGCTCGTCCCGCTCGGCGACCTCTACGACGTGATCAGCAGCGGCGGCGATCAGCCGTTCACCGAGAAGCTCAAGGCCGAGTTCGAGATGGCCCAGAAGCTCTACGACCTGAAGCTACGCCCCTACCTGCTCGGCCAGTACGACCTCACCGACGACGATCTGGAGGCCGCCCGTCGGGGCACCGCGCTGGCAGGCGAGGTGGCCGGGCGGGTACGGGCCTTCACCGGCGACGACCGGCTGGTGAAGACGCTGCTGCTGGCAGCCCTCGCGCCCAGCGTGCCGGCCCTGCGGAACCTGACCGCCCGGCGGCTCTCCGCGCTCAATCACGGCAGCATCACCAGCCCGATTCCCGGCGGTGAGGTTGCGCAGGTCAACCGCAAGCTCACCGACTGGGCCGGCCGGTTCGCCGAGATCCGCATCGGCGAGGGCGACGACCCGATCGTCTCGCTGGAGCTGGTCGGCGTCGACGTCGACAGCGTCCTCGCCACCGCCAAGCACTACGACAACGAGGGCGCCCGCAAGCACATCGTGCAGCGGCTGCTCTGGCAGCAGCTCGGCGTGCCGTGGAGCGACTCGTTCTTCGCCGAGGCCGGCCTGACCTGGCGGGGCAGCCGCCGCAGCATCGAACTGGTCTACGGCAACGTCCGCGACGGCAACGACATCCGCGACGAGGCGTTCCACCCGAACGACCCGACCGGCTGGCGGATGATCATCGACTATCCGTTCGACGACGGCAGCCACGGCCCCGCCGACGACCGGCAGCGGGTGCAGGAACTGATCAGCCGCACCACATCCCGCACGGTCTGCTGGATCCCCGCGGCGCTGACTGTCGAACGCCGCACCGAGCTGGGCAAGCTCGTCATCATCGACAAGCTGCTCGAAGGGCAGCGGTTCGACAGCCACGCCGAGCACCTCAACCCCGACGACCGTCGCCGCGCGCACGGCGCTCTGACCAACCAGCGCAGCGCGCTGCTGGCCAAGATGCAGGCGGTGCTGCGCCAGGCGTACGGGCTGGCCGGCAAGCAGCCCGCCGACGTCGTCCTCGGCTTCGACGACCACCTCCAGTCGCTCACCCGCGCGCTGGAGCCGAAACTGCCCATGGGCGCGACCTTCAACGACGCGCTGCGCAGCATCAGCGACCAGATGCTCGGCCAGCAGTACCCGGCCCACCCGGACTTCGACCCCGACCGCAAGGGCGACCCGATACGGCTTGCCGACGTCAAGGTGGTGCTCGACCACGTCCGCCGAGCGGTCGAGTCGCCCGAGGGGCGCGTCGAGGTCGACCGTACGCACCGGCAGACCGTGCGCCGCATCGCCAACCCGCTCGGGTTGGGCACGATGCACGAGGCGGCGTTCGTCATCGAGGGGCAGTGGGTCCAGCACTTCCAGCGCAAGGCGTCCAGCGAGGGCATCACGGGTGAGCTGCGGGTCGGCGACCTGCTGCGCTGGATCGACGATCCGAGTCCGCGCGGCCTCGACCCGATCGTCGCACAGCTCGTCGTCGCGACCTTCGCCGAGCAGACCGACCGCGCCTTCTACTTCCACGGCAGCGAAGTGATCCCGGCTCCCGAGCTGGGGAAATTCACCGCGGATCACACGCTCCGCGAGGAGCGGCTGCCCAGCGACGAGGACTGGCAGGCGGCGCGGGCCCGCTCCGCGGCCATCTTCGGCGTCCAGCCGCTCGACCTGCGGCGGGGCCGGTTGGTGGCGCTGTTCGGCCGCGACCTGACAACTCAGGCGAACCGCCACCGGGAAGCCGCTCACGGACTGGTCGCCCGGTTGGACCAGCACGCCACCTGGCTCGGGATCGACAAGGAGTCTGGTAGCGGACGGCTGGCCACCGCCCGCGCCGCCGCCGACCTGCTGGAGACGCTGGCCAACGGACGGTCGGCGGTGGAGGTCGTCGAGCGGCTCGCCCGCGCCGATCTCGCCGGCCCGGCCGACCGGACCGGTAAGAGCATCATGAGCGCCGCGCAGGTCTCGGCGGCGCTCGCCGCGGCGCCCTGGGACACCTTCGAGATCGTCGCCGGGCTGCCCGAGCCCTACGCGGCCGAGGCGGCGGCGATTCTCGCCGAGCTTCGCCGGGTGGCCCAGACCGACGAGCTGACCGCCCCGCTCGCGCCGGCCCTGCGCCGCGCCCAGACCGACGCCACCGCGCTGCTGCGGCGTGCCACTCGAAAGCCGGACGTCGTGTACGTGCCCGGACGCGACGACGACACGGCCGGCCTCGTCCATCAACGCCGTTCGGTCGACCAGGACACTCCGCGGCTTCCGGAGGTCGTCGTCGGCAAGCCGAACGGGCGGATCTCGGTGCCGGCCGGCGACCTCGACCGAGCGGTGGAGCAGCTGCGCGCCTTTGCCGCTGACCAGGGCGACGCGACCATCGAGGTGACCTGGAGAATCGTGTCGTGACTCAGGCACCCGCGTCGGCACAGGCGCTGCGGATCCATCCGGTGGCGCTGCGGCAGAAGGTGACGCAGCAGCTCGACCGGCACCGCAACGGTGACGCGTACCCGGTGATGGTCGTGCGCGCGGAACCGGCCTGGCCGCACGACCCGGCGATCCTGCTGCCCGGCGGACGCCAGGTCCGGGTCGTGCCGTGCGTCTCGCCGCTGGCCATCTGGGAGCACCTCGCCGCCGACCGCGGCGACGAGGTGCTGGTCCTGCTCACCGACATTCCCGAGTCCAGCCTCGGGCACGGGGTGCGGAGCCGGATCTTCCGACAGCGTGTGATCAACGTCGAGCCGTGGGACCTGGTCGTGGACGCCTTCGGCGCGCAGGTGCCGGACAGCGCGCTGGAGCGAGAAGGCTGGGCCGGCGAGGCGCTGCTCGACGCGATGCCGCCTGCCGGCTGGCCGAAGCTCACCACCGCCGTGCTCACCCGCGACGTCGCGCTGCGGCACCTCGCCGCCGTCCGTCTGGGTCTCGACCGCCGTGGTGAGCACCCCGACGATCTGGACGTGGCGACGCTGCTGCGGTGGAGCGCCGAGCCGGGGGCGGTCGAGGCGTTCGGCCTGCTCCGGGAGGGGGAGCGGGACGGGCTCGGCCGCTGGCTGGTCGAACAGTTCGGTCGACCTGCCCGCGCGCTGTTCGCGCTCGTCGCCGCCGACCGGGGCGCGGCCGCGCTGCCGCTCGGTCTGGTCTGCGACGCGCTCTGGAGCATCGACACCCCCGACGCCGTACGGGCACAGGGGCGCATCGACCAGTACTTCGGCAACCTCGACGACGACGCCACCGTGCGTGGCTTCGCCGACGCCGCGGTGCAGGTCGTGAGCGGGATGCTGGCGGCCCGTGACCGGGAGACGCGGCTGCAGGGACACGCCGTGCTGGACCGGGCGGAGGAGTTGCTCGTCCAGTTCAACGCGGTCGGCAGCGCCGGGCACAGCCCGATCCTGCGTACCGGCTTCACCCGGCGGATCAACGCCGCGGCCGAAGCGCTGCTGGCGAGCCTCCATGACGCGGCAGCCCCGGCGCTCGATGGTGCCGTCGACGATCTGGCCACGCATCGGCTCGCCGACGCGGAGGCCGGACGGATCCGGCGGATCCGGATGGCGCAGCGACTCGTCCGCTGGCTCGGTGCCGAGGTGACCCCACCCGCCAGCGTCGCCGACGGCGTGGACCGGCAGATCGCCGAGTGGGGCTGGGTCGACCTGGCACTCAGCCACGTCTGGGCCGGCGAGGACGTCCACCCGCAGCTGCAGCGGGCGTTCCGCGAGATCCACGAGCGGGCGCAGGCGCGGCGGCGGGACCTCGACGGCGCGTTCGCGAACCGGCTCGCCGCCTGGTCCACCACGGGTCCGGGCAACGACGGCGGCCTGCTCACCGTCGAGAACCTTCTCGCGCGCGTCGTCGACCCGCTGGTCCGTGCCGACCGGCCGGTGCTGCTCGTCGTCCTCGACGGGATGAGCGCGGCCGTCGCCGTCGAACTCGCCGACGAGCTGTCCCAGCACTGGGTCGAGTACGACCCCCTGGCCGGCGCCGACCGTGGCCGGCGACGCGGTGTGGTGGCCGCTCTGCCGACCCTGACCGCCGTCTCCCGGACGTCGCTCTTCGCCGGCGCCCTGCGCGCCGGCAACCAGGGCAACGAGACGCGGATGTTCAACGAGGGCCGATGGGGCAAGGACGCCCAGATCTTCCACAAGGGCCCGGCCCGTGGCCCAGCCGGCGAGGTCTACGCCGGGGAACTGGCCGAGGCGGTGGCCGGCGCGACGCGACTCGTGGCTGTCGTCATCAACACCGTCGACGACTCGCTGGCCCACGGACGGGAGGGCGACGAACCGGGCTGGCAGCTCGGCGACCTCGGCTTCCTGAGCAGCCTGCTCGACCAGGCCCGCTCCTCCGGACGGGCGGTGATCATCACCAGCGACCACGGACACGTGCTGGAGCGCGGTGGCCAACTGGTCAAGGCGGCCGACGCCGCCTCCGCCCGACACCGCACCGGACCCAGCCCGGCAGGCCCTGGAGAGGTCGAGTTGACCGGTCCGCGGGTGGTCGCTCCGGAAAACCGGATCATCGCCCTCTGGGACCCGCTGCTGCGCTACCGCCCCAGCAAGGCCGGTTACCACGGCGGCGCGTCGCTGGCGGAGGTGACCATTCCGCTGCTGGCCTTCCTGCTGCCGAACGTGACCGACACCCCGAGCGGCTGGATGCCGGTCGACGGACGTCAGCCCGACTGGTGGCAGGCGGCAGCGCCGGTGCTCGCCGCAGTGGCCCCGCCACCGCCGGTGCCTGCCGCGCCGAAGTCCCGCCGCAAGGCGCCTGCAGTCGCCGGAGACGCGCTCTTCGACGTACCGGAAGCGGCGCCGGCACCCCCCGCCGCGCCGCCGGCCGGCAATGATCTGGTGGCCGCGTTGCTGGCCACCGAGCTGTTCCAGGCACAACAAGGTCTGACCCCGCGGCGGGTGGAAATCAAGAAGATCGAGGCCGCGTTGCGAGCGCTGGTCGAGGCCAAGGGCGTGCTGGCCGTGGCCGTGCTGGCACAGCGGGCCGGCGAGGTGCCGGGCCGTGCGGTCGGCTTCGTCCGCACGCTGCAGCGGATCTTCAACGTGGACAACTACGCCGTGTTGTCGTTGATCGACAACTCCCGCACCGCGCGCCTGGACATTCCGCTGCTGCGGGAGCAGTTCCGGCTGCCCGTAGGGACGACATGAGCGCGGTCAGTCCCGCCCGCCGCCGGGACGTCATCGACGCGCTGCGCCGGGGCGCGGTGCCCTCGGCCGGGCTCGACCTGTTCGCCGTCGGGCTCGACCGGTTCGTCACCGCGATCGGCGAGGACCTGGACGCCGTCACCGCCGGCGGCTCCGTCTTCAAGGCCGTCCGAGGCGAGTACGGCTCCGGTAAGACGTTCTTCACCCGGTGGATCGCCGAGCGTGCCAAGCGTGCCAACCTCGCCATCGCCGAGGTGCAGATCTCGGAGAACGAGACGCCGCTGCACAAGCTGGAGACCGTCTACCGGCGGCTCACCGAGCGGCTGACCACCTCGGCGTTCCCGCCCAGCGCGCTCCGGCCGGTGGTGGACGGCTGGTTCTACGCCCTCGAGGAGGACGTGCTGGCGGCCGGGGAGGTTGCCCCCGACGATGCCGACGCCCTGGACCGGGCGGTCGGCGCCCTGCTCGACCAGCGGCTCGCCGAGGTCAGTCGCAGCGCCCCCGCCTTCGCCGCCGCGCTACGCGGCTACCGCACGGCCAGCCTTGCCGGTGATCCGGCCACCGCCGACGCCGTTCTGGCCTGGCTCGGCGGTCAGCCGCACGTCGCCGCGTCCGCCCGCCGGGTCGCCGGCGTTCGCGGCGACCTCGACCACTTCGCGGCGCTGAGCTTCCTGCAGGGGCTGCTCGCCGTGCTACGGGACAGCGGTCACCCCGGGCTGCTGCTGGTGCTCGACGAGGTCGAGACGCTGCAACGGGTCCGCTCCGACGCCCGGGACAAGGCCCTCAACGCGCTGCGTCAACTCATCGACGAGGTGCACTCCGGTCGGTTCCCCGGGCTCTACCTGGTCATCACCGGCACCCCGGCCTTCTTTGACGGGCCGCAGGGCGTCCAGCGGCTGGCACCGCTGGCCCAGCGGCTCGCCGTCGACTTCACCACCGAACCGCGCTTCGACAACCCGCGGGCGGTGCAGATCCGACTCGCCGGCTTCACCGGCGATTCCCTGGTCGAACTCGGCGGCCGGGTACGGGACCTCTACGCGGCCGGGTCCGTCGCGCCGGAGCGGGTACGCGACCTGGTCGACGACGCCTACCTCGGTCAGTTGGCGCAGGCGGTCGCCGGCGGATTGGGCGGCAAGGTGGGCGTGGCACCGCGCCTGTTCCTCAAGAAGCTGGTGGGGGATGTGCTCGACCGGGTCGACCAGTTCACCGACTTCGACCCGAGGCGGCACTACGCGCTCACCCTCTCCGCCGCCGAGATGACGGACGTGGAACGCAACGCGACCAGGGCTGACGAGATCTCGCTCGACCTGTAGGAAAGAATCAGAGCATGAGCACCGACCTCGCCTCGCTCCTCGGCACGCAGGAGACCGCCGCCCTTGAGTTCAAGCGAGAGGTGAGGGACCGTAACGCCATCCGCAAGGCCATCTGCGCCTTCGCCAACGACCTGCCCGGCCTCGGTGGCGGTGACCTGATCATCGGCGTCGACAAGTACGGCCGACCCGCCGGCAACGTGAACACCTCGGACGACGCACTTCTGACGTTCACCAGCATCCGGAACGAGGGGCTGATCCTCGACCGGCCGTCGATGGTGGTCAGCGCGGAGGTGTACGAGGGGGAGCCTGTCATCCGAGTCCGAGTGAACGCCTCCCACACGCCACCGGTGCGGTTCGACAACGTCGTCTACGTCCGGCCGGGACCCTCCACTCGGCCCGCTACCCGGGACGACGAGCGGGTGCTCTCCGAGCGACGGCGGTCCTTCGACGCGCACTTCGACGTTCGTCCGGTGCCCGGAAGCACCCTGGACGACCTCGATCTCAACCTGTTCCGGGCGGAGTATCTCCGGCAGGCCGTCGACCCCTCGGTGATCGAGGAGAACCACCGGTCGATCGAGCAGCAGCTGGCCTCACTCCGGCTCGCCGACGTGGACGGCACGCCGACCGTGCTCGGTCTCCTGCTCGTCGGCCTGGCTCCGACCAACCGCATCCCCGGGGCGTACGTGCAGTTCGTCCGCTACGAGGGGACGGACGTCGGAGGATCGGTACTGGACGAGCAGGAACTCCGGCTGAACGTCATCGACGCGGCCGAGCGGCTCGAAACGCTGCTCAAGGGCCATTTGCGGACGCGACTTGTCGAGGTGAGCGGGTTCCGGGAAGAGTCCCGGCCGAACTACCCCTTCGAGGCTCTGCGTGAGGTGTGCATGAACGCGATCATGCACCGTAACTATGAGTCGTCGAACGCCCCGGTCCGCGTGGCCTGGTTCGACGATCGGATCGAGATCACCAATCCGGGCGGGCCGTTCGGGCAGGTCCGGGCCGACAATTTTGACCGAGTCAACGATTACCGCAATCCTTCGCTTGCTGCGGCGATGAAGTCGCTCGGGTATGTCAACCAGTTTGGCCGGGGCATCGGCAGGATCAGGGCCTCTCTGGCCCGGAACGGGAACCCACCGCCCGACTTCGTGGTCGATGACGCGTCTTGGACCGTCACGGTCAGGAGTGCGTCGTGATTTCCGTGGCGTTGTTCAACAACAAGGGTGGTGTCGGCAAGACCACCCTCACCTATCATCTCGCGCACATGCTGCAGCGTCTCGGGCACCGTGTCCTCGCGATCGACCTCGACCCACAGTCGAACCTGACGGCGGCCTTTCTCGATGAGGATGAACTAGCTGAGATCTGGCAAGAGGGACTGCAGGCGAGCTGGCCGCTGATTGACGGACAGCAAAAGCTGCTCCTGCGGGCCGACCGTGACTCCGGAACAGTGGCGTCGGCCGTCGAGCCCATCATGCGAGGGCTGGGAGATGTTCGGTTCGCCAACCCCATCACGATCACCGAGGGACTCTGGCTTGTGCCCGGCGACCTCAACCTGTCTGCGTTCGAGGACAAGCTTTCTGCTGCCTGGCCGAACAGCCTCATCGGCGATCACGCGGCACTTCGGACCACAACCGCGTTTCACCGGCTCATACTTGACGCGAGCGAGCGGGTGCGTGCCGATGTCGTGTTGGTGGATGTTGGCCCCAACCTTGGGGCGATCAACCGCGCGGCGTTGCTAGCCGCTGACACGGTGCTCATGCCCTTGGCGGCCGACCTGTTTTCCCTGCGGGGCCTGCGTAACCTTGGACCCGCGCTCAGAGACTGGCGGCGAATCTGGAAGACCAACGTGCTGCCGCACGTGCCATCGGACATTGCGGCGCCGCAGGGAACCATGACGCCCCTCGGCTATGTCGTCATGCAGCCAAAAATGAGGCTGGACCGTCCGGTCAAGGCGTACCAGCGCTGGCTCGATCGGGTACCGATCGTTTTTGGCAGCTCAGTGCTCGATCCTCCCAACGAGGACATCGGAAATTCGTATGAGATCGCGACGCTTCGCAACTACCAGAGCCTCATGCCCTTGGCGCACGACGCTCGGAAGCCGATGTTCGACCTGAGGTCGGCGGATGGCGCGCTGGGCAGCTCGCAGACGCTCGTGCAGCGGTGCTACCAGGACTTCCGATCGTTGAGCCAGGAGCTGCTGAAGCGGCTTGCTGACCTCCGCGCCGGCGACTGATGACCGGAGCCGACCTGCTGCATCCGGTGGTGCTGCACCACGTGGTGAACTCGCTGCAGTGGCCGGCCCTGCGCCCGCTGCAGGAGGCCGCCATAGGGCCGCTGCTCGAGGGCGAGGACGCCCTGCTCCTTGCGCCCACCGCAGGCGGCAAGACCGAGGCCGCGATGTTCCCGCTGTTGTCGCGAATGGCCGAGGAGAACTGGTCGGGTACCTCGGTGCTCTACGTCTGCCCGCTCAAGGCCCTGCTCAACAACCTCCTGCCGCGGCTGAAGACGTACACCGGGTGGTTGGGACGCAGGGCTGCGCTCTGGCACGGTGACGTGACGATGGGACAGCGTCGAAAGATCCTCCGGGACCGTCCGGACGTCCTGCTGACCACGCCGGAGTCGCTGGAATCGATGCTGGTCAGCGCATCCGTCGACCACGACGAGTTCTTCCGCGGCCTCCGCACCGTCGTGGTCGACGAGGTGCACGCGTTTGCCGGTGATGACCGTGGATGGCACCTGCTCGCAGTCCTGGAGCGGCTCAGTCGGGTGACCGGCCGGCCGGTGCAGCGGGTCGGTCTCTCCGCCACCGTCGGCAATCCTGACGTCCTGCTCAGCTGGTTGCAGGGCTCGAGCCGAGGGCAGCGACCGGCGCGGGTCCTGGCACCCGATGTGGTGAGCACGGCGTCCCCGACTGTTGCCGTGCCTCCAGGGCAGGTCGAGCTGGACTATGTCGGATCGGTGCACAACGCCGCCACTGTGATCGCGGCCCTGCACCGGGGTCAGAAACGGTTGGTTTTCTGCGAGTCGCGGGCGCTGGTCGAGGAACTGGGGCAGCGGTTGCGGGCGCTGGACGTCACCACGTTCCTTTCCCACGCCTCTCTGTCGGTCGATGAGAGGCGCCGCGCCGAGGAGGCGTTCGCGCAGGAACGGGACTGCGTGATCGTGGCGACGAGCACGTTGGAACTGGGCATCGACGTCGGCGACCTGGACCGGGTGATCCAGATCAACGCCCCGCGTAGCGTCGCTGCTTTCCTCCAGCGCATTGGCCGGACCGGTCGGCGGCCAGGAAGCAGCCGCAACTGTCTGTTCCTCGCCCTCGACGGTGAGGGGCTGCTGCAGGCGGCTGCACTGCTCAACCTCTGGCAGGAGGGTTGGGTCGAGGCTGTCGTGCCCCCACCGGAACCCCGGCACATCGTGGCCCAGCAGGTCCTCGCCCTGTCACTGCAGCAGCACCGGGTGGGTGACCAGTTGTGGCGGGAGGAATGGAACGGGCTGTCACCGTTCGACGGGAGCGCCCAGGTCATCGTGCGGCATCTGGTCGAGCACGGGTATCTGGACTCGGACTCCGGCATGCTGTTCATCGGTCCGGAAGCCGAAGTGCGATTCGGGCGGCGTCACTTCATGGACATGCTCGCGGTGTTCACCGCACCGCCGCAGTTCACCGTGCTGTCGGGGCGTAGCGAGATCGGCCGGACCGACCCCGCTCTGTTGACCGCGAAGGTGCAAGGCCCTCGCCTGCTGCTGCTCGGCGGGCGCAGCTGGCGGGTCACCCACATCGACTGGACACGGCGCCGTTGCTTCGTGGAGCCGGCGGACGGGGGCGGCAAGGCGTTGTGGATGACCGGCGCTTCGCCGCAGGGTCTTTCGTATCCGATGGTTCGGGCGATGCGGGACGTGCTGGTCGGCAGTGACCCGAAGGTCGCTCTCACCGACCGCGCCACGAAGCGGTTGGCCGCCCTCCGCGATGAAGCGACCGCTACGGCGTATCCCGGAGGTTCTGTCGTCGTCCGGGACCGAGAAGGCGAGGTGCGCTGGTGGACCTGGGCCGGTTTCCGGGCCAACGCGACCCTGATCGCCACGCTGAGCGACCTGGCCGACCCTACGCAGCGGTACGACGACGCCAGCATCCGACTGCGCTCCGATCTGGATCGGGAGATGTGGCGGGTGGCGACGGCGGACGCTGATCAGCGGATCTGCCTGCCGGACGTGACCGAAAAGGCGCTCGCCGGGCTCAAGTTCAGTGCCGCCCTCCCGCCCCGCCTGGCGGCCGCCACACTCGCCACCAGGCTCGCCGACGTCGAGGGGGCGGCTGCGGTGCTACGGGAACCCGTCCGATTCGCCTATCTTTGAGGTTTAATGTGGGGGGATGGACATGACCGATGACCTGCGGGCGCGCGCCGCCGCCGACGTCTTCGACGAGCACCTGCGCCTCTCCACCGAGCTCCGGTTCGCCGAGGACATCGACCGCAACGTCTCCCCATCCTGCGTCGTCCTGGACCGCCGTGGCGTCTTCCATGGCCACGACGGCGTGAAGCTGTTGGCGCGCTGGCTGGGCGAGGAACTGCCGAACGCCCGCTTCACCTACACGAACCGGCTGGTTGAGGGCCGGGTCGTGTTCCTGGAGTGGACCGCCGAGGCCGACGGCGCCCGGGTGCGTGACGGCGCGGACTCCTACGTGATCGAGGACGGCTGGATCGTCGCCCAGACCATCCACTACACGGTGGAAGCCACCCGCTAGGAGGCGGCGGCGCAGTACGCGCACTCGTTCCGCTCCGACCAGTCCACCCGGTCCAGCGCCTCGGGGCTGATCGCCCGGTGGCCGAACTGCCTCCGCACCGCCACCCGGAACCGCCACAGCGCCTCGGCGAACTCGTGGTACGCCTCGTGCCCGTCGGCGGAACGCAGGTCCTCGCCAGAGAGGACGAGCCTCCGCATCCGGACGAGACGGTGGAAGGCCTCCTCGCCCGCGGCCACTAACTCCGGCGTACCGGACATCAGCAGCCGCTCGCGGGCCTGGTAGGCGCCGGACTCCGTCATGGCCCGGGCGGCGGCCCGCCGATCCTCGGCGGGGGACGCCCTCAACAGGCCGTGCGCGGAGGCCAGAGCGAGCGCGAAATCCACGCAGTTGCGCCACCGGTCGAGGTCCCGGTCCCGGGAGCGGGTGTCCCGCTCCCGCCGCAGGTCGACCAGGAGGCTGCCGGAGAGCGCGATGAGGGCACCGGCTCCCGTGCTCAACAACGGCATCCAGTCCATGGTGGACATGGTGTCATCCACGGGAAGGGGCCAAGATCGGGCCGGGCGGCGCATGGTGTTGGCGACCGCGCTGCCGCGCTGCCCCGGAACGGCCGGCCTCGGCGCGTCACGACGATCGGATTTCGGCAGTGGACACCGCCGGCCGGGCCGTCCATGCTGTACTGCGCTAGGCATCGACGTGCGTGACGGGGTGACCCGTCCGGGGGCGCCGTCCGCCGGCCGGGGATCGCCGCACGCGACCCTGGCGGTGTCCGTCCTCCGCGCCCGACCGCCCGTACGGCGGACCGGGTCGACGCGCCAGGTGCCGCGATCTGTCGAGGAGGACATGTGCAGGAGAAGAACTCAGGCCGTCGGGCGCTGCTGCGCGGCACGGCCGTGGCCGCAGGCGCGGTGGTGGCCGCGCCGTTCGTCGGTGGGGCGTCCCCCGCCGAGGCGGCCACCACCAGTGGCCTGCCGTGGGTCGGCCCGGCCGGGTCCGGCGCCACCTGGGAGGTGAACGCCACCGCCGGCGCGCAGGAGGCGATCAACACCGCCTTGAACGCGGTCGGCCCGCAGGGCGCGGTGTTCGTGGCGGCCGGCACCTACACCGTGAAGGCGCCGATCGTGTTGCTGGACAAGCAGACCCTGGTCGGCGCCGGTCCGCTGTCGACGCTGCTGAAGGCCGGTAGCGGCTTCACCGGCGGTGCCATGGTCACCACCGACGCCGCCAGCAACAACGCCCGGATGTGCGTGCGGGACATCGGGCTGGACGGGGCGGGCCTGGCGGCCAACGGGGTGAACCTCCAGATCGCCAGCAAGCCCGCTCCGTACGCCCCGGACCCGGCGCCCTGGCTGTGCCGGGTGTTCGTGGCCAACACCACCTCGGACGGCATCTACCTCGGCGGCACGTATTCCGGCGGGCAGCGCGAGTTCAAGCTGACCGACTGCCGGGTGGAGAAGGCGGGCGGCTGGGCGTACAACCTCCAGTCCTCGGACGGCTTTGTCAGCGGCTGCTCCGCCCAGGGCGGCGCGTCGGGTGGCTACCTGGTCGGTGGCGGCAACATCAAGATGTGGGGCTGCAAGGCGTACGGGACCGGTTCCGGGGCGGAGCCCGGTCCGGCCTTCAAGGTCGCCTCGTCGCGGGCGACCATCGTCGGTTGCGAGGCGCAGGACACCTACGGGTGCGGGTTCGAGGTCTCCGGTCGGGGCAGCACGCTCTCCGGTTGCACCGCCGACTCGACCGGCGTCGGCGCCGTGGGCAAGGACCGCTACTCGGCCGGGTTCTATGTCGACACCTCGGTCGTCAACATCGAGGGGTGCTCGTACCAGCGGGCCGGCGGCGGCGCGTCCTGGCTCGGTGCGGACGGCATGCGCTGGGCGCTCTACCTCTACAACAGCCCCGACTACCTGTCGGTGCGCCTGGTGAGCGACCCGAACCGGTCGGTACCGTTCCAGGGCACGGTCTTCGGCACGGCTGGCACCCACTCGTCGATCAGCGTGCTCGGCTGAGGCCGGGTGGAGCGGGCGCAGCGGAGGACGCCGTCGCTTCACCACACGCCGGGGCCGCCCGCGCAGTGAGGTCGGCGCGGGCGGCCCGCCACCGGCGAGTCTCGGCACGAGAATGTCATCGACGGTTGTGGACGAATTCGGGTTCCAGGGGCTTCACCTCCCGGCCCGGTCGGCAGCAGACTGTTGGTCGACCCTGATCGATGCCTCGTGATCCGGAGGGCCCGTTGACCACTCTCGTGACCCCGCCCGCCCCGCTCACCCGCCTACGCCGCCTGGCCGGCACCTTCGCCCTGCTGACGGCGATGGTCGCCGCCGCGCTCGTCGGCCCGTCCGTGGTGGCCCCGTCGCTCACCGACTCCGCGTCCGCCGCCGTCTACAGCTCCTGCACGATGACCCGCTGCGCGGACGCCCGCACCGCCCGCTCCGGCTGGTCGGCCAAGGGATTCCCGACCAGCCGGGGCTGGTACACCTGGAGCGGCGGGCTCTACAACTTCGCCGGCGGCCGGTTCTACAACTACGAGGGCCAGCTTCCCACCAACGCCACCTACTACGAGTACGACGTCTACCCCCGGGCGTACGGGGCCTCCCGGGACGCGTACCGGATCGTGGTCAACAAGAGCACCGGGGTCACCTGGTTCTCGCCCGACCACTACGCCAACTTCTACCAGCTCTGAGCTGGCACCGGTCGGGCCGCGGGACCACCCGGCCCGACCGGATCGGGGGAGGATGACCGGATGGACGCGACCGACCTGCCACCGTGGCTGGAGCTCACCACCGAGCCGGCCGACGGCACGGTCGTCGTGGCGGGTGCCGCCGCGCGGAACAGCGGCGACCTGTTCGGGCTGCTCGCGCAGGCCCTCGACCTGCCCGGGTGGTTCGGGCGCAACTGGGACGCGCTGGCCGACTGCCTGCTCGACCGGGACGACGCCGGGCCGCTCGCCCTGCGCGTCGACGACGCCGACCAGCTCCTCGCCGACGAGCCGCCCGCGCAGTTGGCCACCCTGCTGCACGTGTTCGACGACGTCTGGTCGCACGGCCGGCACCCGGTCCGGGTCGTCCTGCGAGCCGCCCCGGACCGGCTGCCCGGACTGCGCCGCCGCGTCGCCACCGCGAGCATCTGACCGGCGCGACGGCCTGACCCGCCGCGAGGAACTGACCCGGCGCCGGCCGGGCTCAGTTCGGCTGGTCGAGGATCGCGCTGAACCGCTCCTCGGCCAGGTCCAGCTGGGCGAAGATGTGCCGCTTCACCGGCGCCGACAGGGGCGTGTCGGGCCGGCTGATCAGGTCGCGGAAGACCGGCACCAGCGGCCGGTACTTCGCCGCCGAGCGGGCCACCTTCGGCCCGATGGTGTAGACCACGCCCACCCCGTTGTCGGTGAAGTCGGACACCTTGATCACCCGGGCCCACGGCTCCCGGTCCAGGCTGGCCGCCACGTGCTCCCGGTACTGGGCGTTGCGGTCGCGGTCGGGGTCGTACGCCGGGTTGGTGACCGCGGCGACCAGCCGGGCGACCCGCGGGCCGAAGCGCGCGGTCAGTGTGACCAGTGCCGCCGCCGTCGGGTCGGCGACGCCGACGCCGGCCAGCTCGTCCGGGTGGTCCTCCACCGCGTCGTGCAGCAGGCCGGCGACGATGACGTCCACGTCGCGCACCTGGTAGTGGTGCATCATCCGGATCGCCACCCGCAACAGGTGGTTGAGGTACGGCTCGCGTACCCGCCGGTCGTCGCGGTGCAGCTCGGCGGCGAGGTCGAGGGCGGCGGTGAGGCGGTCCCGCGCGGCCGGGTCGAACGCCCGGATCTCCAGCCGGAACCGTTCCAGCAGGCCGGGTTCGCCGTGGATCTCGGTGATCGCGTGCATCGGCATGGTGGCGAGGTACGACGGGAACTCCATGGAACACTTATAGCCGATCTTCACTACCGGCCGGATCGGGCCGTCGCGTACGCGACGGATCAGGCGGTGCCGGAGAGCCGCTCGACCAGCCGGACCGTGGTTCCCTCCGGGGTGCCGTCGATGGTGGCCTCGTCCATCAACCGCGCCATGATCAGCCGCCGCCGGCCCCGCTCCCCGCCGTCCGCGCCGGCCTCCCGCGATCCGCCGGTGTCGGCAATCTCGCGTGGGCCACCTTCGGTGAGGGGCGCCGTTCCGCCGGTGGCCGGGGGGACAATCGGCGGGTGGACCGGGTGCTGGGGGTGCTGGTGGCGCTGCCGCCCGCCCTGGTCCTGGCGCTGGTCTTCCTGCTGCCCGCGCTGGAGGCGTCGACCTTCCTCGGGCTGTTCGTGCCCGGGGAGATCGCCGTGCTGGTCGGTGGCGTGCTGGCCCACGAGGGGCGGCTTCCGCTCTGGGCGGTGGTGGTCGCGGCGCTGGCCGGCGCGGCCCTCGGCGACCAGGTGGGCTATCTGGTCGGCCGCCGGTACGGCGATCGGCTGCTGGCCCGCACTCCGCGCCGGCTGGCTCGCTCAGGGGAGCTGCGCCGGGCCCTCGACCTGGTCCGCCGGCGCGGCGCGGCGGCGGTGGTCGTCGGCCGCTGGGCGGCGGCGCTGCGAGCGCTGGTGCCGGGCCTGGCCGGGCTGAGCGGCATCCCGTGGCGCACCTTCACCCTGGCGAACATCACCGGGGGCGCGCTCTGGGCGCTGGCGGTCGCCGTGCTCGGCTACCTGGCCGGAGCGTCGTACCGGGTGGTGGAGCGGCGGCTCGGGCTCGGCGGGGAGGCGCTGCTCGCGGTGCTGGTCCTGGTGCTGCTGGCGCGCGTCTGGCGCAGCCGGGTGGTGGCGCGCCGGGAGGCCGCCACCCGGCACGGGGAGGCGGCCTGAGGGGGGAGGCGAGGCGCGGGCAGGCCCTCCACATCGCCGAGCGGTTCGACCCCGCCGTGGTCGTCGACGCGTACCACGTCCGATGGGACGACACCGTCTACGACACGCCCCCGCTACGACACGCCCCCGCCCGGACACTTTCCGAGAAAGAGTGGCTATTCCACGCCGAACAGCCACTCTTTCTCGGAAAGTGCGGCCGACGGAGTGGGGGGGTGGGGTCAGCGGGTGGGGAGGGCGGCGGTGGTGCGCACGGCCTTGACGATGGCGGGGATGGAGCCGATCAGCAGGACCAGGCCCCAGACGATCGCGACCACCGCGAAGACCAGCGCGCCGACGTCGTCGAGGATGCTGACCACGACGACCGGCACCAGGCCGTGCAGGAACGCCAGCAGCACCGTGCAGAGCAGCGTGGTGAGCGCCAGCAGCACCAGGCCCATGTTCTGCAGGAAGCGGGGCTGGGCGAGCAGCAGCAGCGCCACCCAGACCAGCTTGAGCAGCAGCACCAGGCCGAGCAGCAGGCTCGCCTCGCCCACCGGGAAGAACCCCCACAGCGCCAGGTACGCCAGCGTGCCGAAGGGCGCGGCCAGGAACAGCGACACCATGATGGACAGCTCCGCGAAGGCGAGCACCAGCATCAGCAGCGACACCAGGATCAGCACGATCGAGAAGATCAGGGTCGCCACGCCCTGCACCCGCCCCTGGATCCGGTCCGGCACCACCAGGCTCAGGCAGAACAGCCCCGTCGTCCAGAGCGCCACCACGTCGACCAGCCCCAGGTAGCCGGTGCCCCGCCCGGAAGGCTCGCTGACCCGGCCCACCGCGCCGACGTCCACGCCGAGGTCCTGGGCGCTGGCCCGCAGTGACCCGCCCGCGTCCCCGCCGCCGGTGAGCAGCGCCGAGCCCAGCTCCACCCCGACCACCAGCGCCACCGCCAGCAGCGCCAGCAGCAGGAACGGTTTACGCAGCTCACCCATGGCGGGCCTCCTCGCAGGCCGGGCCGGTGCGGCGTACCCCGGGCGGCGGCGCGGGGCGACGGTGGCCGGCCGCCCGGCGGGTCAGGACCCGATCGTGACCGCGCACGCGGCACCTCCCGCACAGCCGACGGTGATCTCGGTGGCACGGTCGACGGCGACCTTCGCCACGGCCGTGCCGTCCTCGGCGGGCTCCACCTCGTCGTCCACCGTGAAGCCGGCGTCCCGCGGCGCTGGCGCGGCGACCCGGAACCGGCCCGGGCTGCGCAGCACCAGGGTGCGCAACCCGCCCGGGTCGGCGACCCGCAGCACGCAGTCGCCGACCACCGTGAGCGTGTTTTCGGTCCGGTCGCAGCCGGCCCGCACCGTCGCCGGGTCGACCGTGGCGCTGCCGCCGACCAGCCGGCCCAGCCAGCGGACGGCGCCGGCGTCGTCCGGGTCGCCCCGGCCGCCGCGGCCCGTGCCGACGGCCACCACGAAGAGCACCACCAGCAGGACCCCCAGCCCCACCAGCAGCAGCGTGCGCCGGCCGCTCATCGCCGGGCCGCCGCCTCGCCGACCTCGGTGAACCGGATCTGGTCGATGCCGGCGAAGTACCGGTCGAAGGCCTGGGTCTTGCTCACCGCGACCAGGGTCACCCGGTGCGTCCCCTTGCCCAGCCGGAGGGTGCCGACGTCCTCGAAGTCGGTGCGGACCACCTTGGGGGTGAAGCCGAGGAAGGTCCCGCCGACCTGGACGCCGTCGATCTGGAAGATGGTGTTGGCGTAGTCGAACGAGGTGGTGCGGGCGGCGGAGAACCGCCAGGTCGCGTCCTTCGGCAGGTCGACGGTCACGGTCACCTGGTCGCCGACCGCCAGGCCCTGGAAGAACAGCTGCTTGTCCTGCGACCAGGTGACCCCGCAGCAGTTCGGCTGGACCACCACCTTCGCCGCGGCGCCGGTCGGCGACTCCACCTTCGCCTGCGGCACCAGGCTCTCCGCCTCCAGGGTCACCACCTGCGGCGGCTCGGCCGGGGCCGGCACGTCCTCCGGGCGGGTCACCAGCCAGCCCACCACCGCCCCGACCAGCACCACCAGCGCCACGGCCGCGGCGATCCACGGCCAGGGGGCGCGGCGCGGCGGGGCGACGGCGCGGACCTCGTACGTCACCCGGCCGCTGGAGCGGGAGCTCTCCTCGGGCGCGGTGTTCGCCGAGTACGCGAACCCGGTCATGTCGTACCGGCGGGGCGCGGTGCCGGGCGGCACGGCGAGGCGGACCAGGAAGGAGACCGAGCCCTGGCCGGGCACCACCCGCTGCGGTTCGGCGACGGTGAACCAGGACCGCTGGCTGCCCTCCCCGGGCGCGACGTCGAAGACCACGGTGTCCGGGGCCGCGCCGGGGTTCGAGACGGTGAAGGTGAGTTCGCCGTGGTTGCCGGGGTCGAGGGTGAACTGCTCGGCGGCGGCGACGACGGCCCATTCGGTGGTCATGACGGCTCCTCTGCGTATGGTCCCGGAGGTGGAAGGGTGCGTCGGGGCGGGACGGCGGCCCGGCCGACCGCCGGCCCGGTGGGCAGCGGCGGCGGGTCGGCGGGTGGATCGGGGTCGGCCGCGTACCCGGGCTCCGGGCCGGCCGAAGGGTCGCCGAGCTCGACGACCTCGGCGGTCACCGCGGCCGGCTTCTCCGCCGCCACGATCCGGGCAATCACGGCGAGCAGCCCGACGGCCGCCGGCGGCACCCGGACCACCAGGTGGAACGGCCGGTCGACCGGCTCGTCCAGGACGAACCCGGTGACCCCGGTGGCCAACTCCAGGGCGGTCCGCATCCCGTCCGGGGTGCCCCGCCACCGGGCCAGGTGCGCGCCGTGCGCCACCAGGTCCCGCAGCCGCCCCACCGGCAGCGCCGGCGGCGCGTCCGGACGGGGCGAGGCGAGCACGTGGTCCATCGCCACCCACCGGGTCAGGTACGCCACGAACCCGTCCGGCGCCCGGTACGGGGCGAACAGCGCGTCGACGTCGGCGAGCACCGCCTCGTCCGGGGCGTGCAGCGCCTCCATCACCTCGAGCAGCGCGAACAGCACGCTGCCGGGGACGCCGGCCCGCTGGTACGCGGCGGGCAGCAGCCGCTCAATCGCCGCTCGGCGCATCCTGCCGCACCACCTCGATGTCGTGCTCGCCGGAGCAGAGCAGCCAGGTGTCGGGGACGGTCACCACGTCGGCGGTGGCCTGGTTGGCGCTGGCCGTCCAGTCGACGGTGTCGCCGCTGCGGTACACCCCGCGCTCGCCGCCGGCCAGGATCAGCCGGTCGGTCCCGCCGGTGGCGGCGATCGCGTCGACCGGCACGAACCGGGACCGGTCCCGCAGCGGCAGCCCGCAGTTGACCATCACCGGCTGCCACTGCGGCTGCGCGGCGAGGGTGTCCAGCCGGACCACTCCGCCGCTCTGCGTGGCCGCCACCGCCAGGGTGCCGGCGAAGGCCAGGTCCCGGCAGGTGCCGCCGACCCAGCCGGCCTGCACCGCCTGCCACTTCACGTCCGACTCGAACAGCCGGGTGCGGTGGCAGCCCTGCCCGGGCTTCTTCGGGTCCGGCTCGCCGGCGCCCGCCCAGAGCAGGGTGGCCGGGCCGTCGTACTGCACGGCGAGGACCCGGTTGTCCACGTTCGCCAGGCCCACGTGGGCGAAGCTGCCCGGCCGGCCGGCGGCGGTGGACAGGTAGACCCCGAACCCGGCCTGCGCGGCGACCGCCACGCCCGGCGCGCCCCGCTCGGAGACGAAGGCGCGGACGGCGTAGAAGCCGCGGTCGGCGTCGGCCGGGTCGACCAGGATCTGCAACGGCACCGAGCCGGGCAGCAGAGAAACCTCGTACAGGCCGGTGTCGGTGGCCAGCAGCAGCGCCCCGGCGCCGTCCCGGTCGATCCAGGCCACGTCCGAGATTCGGGAGTCCAGGTCGGTCAGGAGCGACCAGTTCTCGCCGAGGTCGGTGCTCAGGTGCACCCGGGAGCCACCGGTGGCCCGCACCGTCACCGCCGCCACCGAGCCGGGGCGGGCCGTCACGCCGGGGCGTACCGGGGCGGGGGCGGGGGACACCCGCACCACCGACTCGCCCTCGAACCGGCCGGCCGGCTCCCAGCCCGCGCCGGCGTTGGTGGAGCGGAACAGCACCTCGCCACGGCCCGCGTACCAGGTGCGGGCCTGGTACTGGTCGACGGCGAGGGTGCGCACCTCGGCGTCGGGGGCCTCGTCCACCACGAAGCGGACCGACTCCACGTAGCGGACACCCGGCTCGGCGTGCTCCAGCATCCGGTACACGTTGGAGGCCCGCAGCGGCTCGCCGAACGCCCAGCCGGCCGGGTTCAGCGTGGTGGGCAGCGGGCTCAGCGTCTGGTGCAGCCGGTCGTGGATGCGCCGCCGCACCGCCTCGGCGTCCTCCTCCCGGCGCACCACCACCCGGGCCCGGATGGAGACCGCCTTGTAGCGGGCCCAGCCGGCCCGGCAGCTCGTGCCGAGGGCGCGACGGCGGTCCAGGTCCGCCTCGACCCGGCGGCGCGCCTCCTCCACCTCGTGCTCGCGCAGCACCGACACCGGCAGCCGGCCGCCGGGCCGGGCCTCGTCCGGCACGTACGGCACGAGCACCACCTCGACCTCGCCGGGGCGGGCGAAGCTGTACACCGCCGCCCGGGTGAACGCCCGCGCCCGGGCCACCGCGCCGGAGCCGGCGGCGAGGATCTCGAAGTCCCGGGCGGTCACCGCCCGCTGCTGGGCGAAGAACTCGTACGGCCCGCGGACCAGCGCCGAGTCCAGCGTCTCCAGGTCCCGCCCGCCGCTGGCCGGCTCCGGGTTGTCCGCCCGCACCCCGGGCAGCGGGTCGCGCAGGCTGGTCAGCGTGCCGGCGGCGACGTTGCCGGTGCGGCCGCCGCCCGCCCGGTACCAGAGCCGGATGCCCGCACCGGCCGGCGGCACCGCCGCCACCGTCACCAACCCGGAGCCGACCGCGCCGGTCGCCGCCTCCCCGGTCGGCCCGTCGCCGGCCGGGCGCAGGTCCAGGGCGGGGGCGAAGGTGACCACCCCGGAGCAGCGGTCCACCAGGTACACCTTGGCCTGCGGGCCGACGCCGGCGAAGCTGTCCACCGGCCGCCAGATCTCGTACGTCCGCCCCTCGTGCTCCCGGGCGGCCGCGCCCAGCTCCACCGAGCCCGGCGGCACCTCCACCCCGAGCAGCAGGTCCAGCGGCTCCGCCGTCCGGGCCAGCGGCGTCCGTTCGGCCCGCAGCACCTGCCCCGGCTGGCCGGTGCCGGTGCCGAGCAGTTCGGCCTCGACCGGCTCGCAGTGGTGCATCCGCACGGTCACCTCGGCCTGCCCCGCGGCCAGCGACGCCGGTTCGGTGGTGACGAAGACGACCGGTCTGGGGTCGGCGCCCCGGGCGGCGGCGACCCGGGTGCCGGCGGGGATACGCACCGTGCCGTGGTCGCCGCCGGTACGGGTGAACCGCACGTCCGCCCAGGCCGCCGACGGGGCGTGCCGGGCCACCCCGAGCAGGTTGAGGAACTGCACGTACGCCTTCTCCGGCAGCTGGTTGAGCCGGTAGATCATCACCTCGGTGAGGTGCGCGAACGCCTCCACCAGGGCGATCCCCGGGTCGTGCGCGGACAGGTCCGTCCAGGCCGGGCAGGACTGCCGGATCCGCTCCCGGGCCTCGGCGACGAGGTCGAGGAAGGCGCGGTCGTCGAGGTGTGGCACGGGCAGCGTCATGACGGGTCCCCCTCGGCGTGGTCACGGCGCGGCCCGGCGGGCTCCTCGTCGTCCGGGAGCAGGTCGACGGAGAAGACCAGCTGGCCGGGGGAGAGGCTGGCCCGGACCCGGTAGTCGAGCCGGATCACCAGCCGCCACGGCTCCTCCGGGTCCGGCCCGGCGTCGACGTCGATCACCTCGACCCGCGGCTCCCAGCGCCGGATCGCCTGGCGTACGTAGTGGATGGCCAGTCCGGCGGTGGTGTCGTCGTTGGGCGCGAAGACCAGCCGGTGCAGCCGGGAGCCGTACCCGGGGCGCATCAGCCGTTCCCCCGGGGTGGTGGAGAGCAGCAGGTACAGCGCCTGGCGTACCGTCTCGTCGCCCTCGGTCATCGCCAACCCGCCGGCCGCGGTCAATGCCGGACCACCGGTGCGGCCGGCGTCGAAGCCGGCGCCCACGAAGCGGAATGCTCTCATCGGTCCGCCTCCACCAGGGTCTGCCGCGGGTCGCGGACGGTGTGGTGGACCAGCCCCGGCGGGGTGCCGTCGGTCAGCCCGTCCAGGTTCGACAGGACGATCCGGTGCCCGTCGACCCGCAGCCAGTCGCTGTAGCCGACGCTGACCGGCAGCGTCTTCGCGCACGGCTTGATCGTCGGCCCGTAGTTCGGGCAGGCCACGATGTCCCGCCCCTGCGGGTCGTCGTCGACCAGCACCGGTACGCCGGTGACGGTCACCCAGCGCTGCGACGCCCGGTTGGTCACCCGCCCGTCGTGGTCGCAGGTGATCACGGATTCCAGGTGGATCCAGCGCATCAGCCGCCTCCAGAGCTCTGCCGGGCGAGCGCGGCGGCCCGCTCCCGCGCGGTCGCCGCGTCCTCGGTCGTGTCGGCGTGCAGGAAGTCGACGCTGCGGGCCCGTACGACCATCGCCTTTCCCGGCGCGGAGAGCACCAGGTCGGTGGCCGCGTGCAGGGTGGTCAGCTCCGGGGTCAGCTCTAGGAAGCTGCCGGCGTCGGTGGACAGCTTCACGCTGCGCCCGGCGTCGTCCACCACGATCGTCTGGCCGCTGCCGGTACGCACCGACCACCGGCCCGACCGCCCGTCGGTGATGCCCGCGTCGTACGGCTCGACGGCCCCGAAGAGCGAGCCGAGGACGATCCCGGAGGCCGGCTCGCCCCCGGGCAGCGCCACCAGCACGGTGTCGTCCGGGTCGGGCAGCGCCACGATCCCCTTGCCGGCCCCGGCGCCGGGGCAGAGCACGGCCAGCCAGCCCGCGTCCAGGTCGCCGTAGGCGGGGAGGGTGAGCCGGACCCGGCCGAGCCGGTCCGGGTCGTCGACGTCGGTGACCGTGCCGAGGGTGACCACCGCGCCGGCGACCGGCGCGGGCGCCGGGGCCGGCGGCGGGGCCGTGGCGAACCGGGTCAGGTGGCCGTTGGCGTCGATGGTGTGCACCACCTCGGTCAGCACGTACACCCCGGCGACCGGCTCGGCGACGCCGGCCAGCTCGACGCGGCGGCCGGGGCGCAGCGCCGGGTCGCCCTCGGCGACCCCCTCGGCGGTGACCAGCGCGGCCACCCGGGCGTCCAGGCCGGCCTGGGCCAGCGCCGCCAGCTCGTCGTCGCTGCGGCCGGGCTGGTCCACCGCCGTGCGCACCCCGTCCGCGCCGACGGCGGCCGGGTCCGGGTCGAGGGGGATGCGCCGGCCGGTGCGCGCCGCGTCCGCCCGCTGGCTGATCGGCTCGGCGCGCTGCGGATGCCAGCCCAGCGCCGCGCTCTGCCCGGCGGCCCGGTCCAGGTTGGCCGCGATCCGCAGCGAGTGCAGGGTGTGCCCGAGGGTCAGCGTGACCGGTTCGCCGTGACCGTCCAGGGTGACCAGCCGCAGCCGGTCGTCGTCGGCGGCGAGGTGCAGCCCGGCCCGGCCGGCCACCTCCAGCAGCAGGTCGAGGTCGCTGTGCCGGTGCTGGAGCACCCGCTCCAGGCGCGGGCCGTCGGCCTCGACGTCGACGTCGAGGCCGACCTCGGCGCAGAGGTCCCGGGCCAGGTCGGCGGCGGTGACCGACTCGAAGACCCGCAGCTGTTGCCGCTTGCGCAGCCGGTGCAGCGGGTGGTAGCCGCGCAACCGGACCAGGGCGGCGCCGTCGGCGGCGTACTCCACCTCGACGCAGGTCACCTCCCCGCTGAACAGGCAGCGGTCGTCCAGCCGGACGTCGAGCGTCGCGCCGGTCGGCACCGCCGGGCCGGGGCCGAGGTCCAGCGCGGCCGGACCGGGGCCGGCGGCCCAGCCGACCTCGCACTGGGTGGGCTGGTCCAGCCGGGCGGCGATCCGCACCGACCGGAGCCGGCGCGCGGCCGCCCCGTCCAGCGGTACGCCGTCGAGCAGCACGGTCGGCCAGGCGGTCACGGGGTACCTCCCGGCGGGGTCGGTGTGGTGGCGGCGGTCAGCGGGGGCACCGCGAGGGCGGTGCCGGCCGGCACGGTCAGCGGGTCGGTGATCCGGTTGTGCTCGGCGAGCAGCCGCCAGCGCAGCGGCGAGCCGAGCGCGTCGTGGGCGAGCAGGTCGAAGCGGACCCCGGAGTACCCGGGCACCGCGGAGCCGTCCCCGGCGGCCACCACCGCCGAGCCGGGCGTGGCCGTGGGGGTGGTGGCGGCGGCCAGCTCCTCGTCGAAGCCCTCCTGCGCCTGGTCGGCGGACTCCGCCACCCGGACCAGCTTCAGCCGCAGCCAGGACCGCCGGGGAGACCCGGTGAGGGTGAACGCGTCGAACCGTTCGGCGATCGCGACGATGACGCCGGGCACGTTCCAGGTCTTGCCCCAGACCAGCCGGACCAGCGGCGGACGCAGCCAGCCGTGCGCGGTGGCGGAGTTCTCCGCCAGCATCCACAGCGGACGGGTGAGGGCGCGCACGTCCTCCGGGCGGGTCGGCGCGTCCACCAGGTCGGTGTCGAAGAGCAGGTCGAGCACCAGCTCGGTGCGGCCACCGCCGGTGAAGACCAGCGGGTCGTCGGCCAGGCCGGCGCCGGTGAGCTGCCCGTCGCCGGCGCCGCGCGGGCGTACCCCGGCCAGCCGGGTCACCTGCACGGTCTCCGGGTTGAGCAGGCAGTCCACCCGGACCCCGGAGGAGTCCACCAGGAAGGCCACCCGTTCCATCAGGCCCCCCGCTGCTCGTGGTCGAGGCGGCGCAGGCGCTCACCGTCGCCGGCGACGGTGGCGGGTAGCCACGCCGGGTCGTCGGGCAGTGCCGGCCACGGATCCCCGGCCCACCGTCCGGCCAGGCCCGCCGTGGTCGCTCCCACCGCGGGTACGCCCACCGCGCCGTGCCCCGCCGGCTCGCCGGGCAGGACCGGCCAGGGGTCCGTGGCCCACGACGGCGGGCCGGGCCACCCGTCGGTCGGGCCGGTGCCGCGGTCCGCGCCGGCCCACCGGTCGGCGGTGCCCGCGCCGGGCCGCCCCTCGGTGGTGCGGAAGGCCGTGCCCGCGCCGGCCCGTTCGTCGGCGGGGCCGAAGGCGGTATCCCCGTCGGCGGGGCGGAGTCCCGGGCCGGCTTCGGACCCGATGGCGGGGCGAACGGCAGGGCCCGCTCCGGTCCACCCGTCGGTCGACGGGACCCCGGGCTCCGTGCCGGGCCATCCACCGTCGGACCGGGGTCCGAGGTTCGCGCCGGCGCCAGCCGGGTGGCCGCCGGAGCGCCCGGCCGTCCGGGCGAGGTCGGTCGGATCGGACTGGGGCCCGGGTCCCGCCACCAGCCCGCGGTGGGGGTGGGTCGGCTCCGCACCCCTGGACCCGACGGCCGAGGGGGCGGGGAACCGGAGGCGCCCGATGCCGTCTCCACCTGGCCCGCCGGGTACGCCCGACCGGTGCGCCCCCGGGGCGGCGGCGGTGCCCGTGCCGTCGCCCGGCGGCCCCTCCGCAGCCGGCGTCGTGGCCGCCGAGCCGTGGCCAATGGCCCACGTGCGTCGGTCGTGCACCGCCGGATCGACCGGCCGGTGATCGGTGCACGGGTCCGCCGGATCACCGGGGCCTGCGGTGGCCGGGCGGGAGCCGCCGTGGCCGCGTCGGTGTGCCGGGTCGAGCGGGCCGTCCGGTCCGGAGCCGGGCACCGCCGGACGGATCCGTCGGGGGCCTCGTCCTGACGCGGCGGGCGGGAGCCCGGCGTCGCCAGGACCGCCGGCCGGATGCCCGGACGGGGTCCGCGCCCCGGGCCACGAACCCGCCGGACGCCCCGGCCCGGAGCCGGCCGGCGCGGACCCCGGGCGGGCCTCCCCGTCGGGCTCGCCGGCCCATGAGCCGGCGGAACCCGCCCGGAAGTCCCCGGGCGATCCGTCGAGCCACCTGCTCGCCGTCCCGGGGGCACCCCCGTCGGGCCACCTGCCCGCCGTCCCGGGGGCACCCCCGTCGGGCCATCCGCCGGTCGTCCCGGGGGCGCTCCCGGCGGGCCATCCGCCCGCCGTCGGGGACTCCGTGTCGCCGGGACCGCCGGCCCAGGCGGCACCCGACATCCCGCTCCGGGCGGCCGGCGGCGTTCCCGGTGCGTCGGCCCGGGCCGGCCCGCCGGCGCGGGGTGGCGCGTTCCCGCGTACCCCGTCGCCCTGGAGCCGGCCGGCGGCCGTCGACGGCCCGGCGTGGTCGGGTGGGGCGTCCGGGTCGAGGTCCAGGCCGTGCAGCAGGCCGGGGGCGTGCGCGGCGACCAGGCGCAGCCAGTGCTCCGGCGGCTGGCCCGGCCGGCGCGGCAGGTCCGGCGTCACCTCGGCCGGCGGGACCGGCCCGGCGTCGTCCGCCCACCGCTGCACCGCGTCGGCGGCGACCCGGAGCCGCCGGGCCAGCCAGCTACGCGGTCCTGGGCGCGGCGGCGGCACTGCCCGACTCCAGCTCCAGACCCTCGTACGCCAGGGTCAGCGCCTCGATGGCGATCTCCTGCGAGAGGGTGTGCAGGTGCGCGCCCCGCCACCGCATCGGCCACGCGTTGATCATGTTCCAGCGCAGTGCCTCGCTGGTGCCGGCGGCGTCGAGCAGCACCACCGAGACGTTGCGCCGGTTCACCGTTCCCCGGGCCGCGGCCTGCACCCAGTCCCACAGCTCGCGGGAGGAGGTGAGCCCGAAGTGCAGGGTCACTGGGGCGTAGTCGACCTGGCCGGGCACCGCCCGGATCCGGTCGTTGCCGGCCTCCCGGTACGCCCGCCGGGCGATCGTCACCTCCAGGCCGCTGACCTCGGTGAAGTGCCCGTTGGTGATGCCGTTGATGAGCAGCTTGAAGTTGTAGGCCCGGTACGGGTCGACCGGCGCGCCCGGCTGTGGCGTGGCGGGGGTGGTCATGTCAGCCTCCGATCGTCTCGGTCTCGGTGCCACCGGCCCACTGGCTCAGCTTGAACACCACGAACTCCGCGGGCTTGACCACCGCGATGCCGATGTGGGCGACCACCATGCCGGCGTCGCGGACGTCGGCCGGGTTGGTCTCCTCGTCGCACTTGACGAAGAACGCCTCCTCCGGCGTACGCCCCAGCAGGGCGCCGTCGCGCCACACCCGGGTGAGGAACGCGCCGATGTCGCGCCGGATGGAGCGCCAGAGCGAGAAGTCGTTCGGCTCGAAGACCATCCAGCGGGTGCCGTTGGCGATCGCCTGCTCGATGGAGATGGACAGCCGCCGGACGTTGAGGTAGCGCCATTCGCTGGCCTCGGCGGCGAGCGTACGGGCGCCCCACACCCGGATGCCCTCGCCGGCGAAGTAGCGGATCACGTTGACGCCCTTGGGGTTGAGCACGTCGTGCTCCGGGCGGGTGACCAGGTATTCCAGGTCGACGGCGCCGCGTACCGGCTCGTTGGCGGGGGCCTTGTGCACCCCGCGCAGCCCGTCGGTGCGGGCCCAGATGCCGGCCACGTGCCCGCTCGGCGGGGTGAGCACCAGTTCGCCGCTGAGCGGGTCGCGCACCCGCAGCCAGGGGAAGTAGCAGGTGCCGAAGTCCGACTGCCGGGGCCGGTACGCGGTGGCGCCGTCGTCGTCGGCCGGCTTGGCCGTACCCTCGGCGGGTTTGGCGTCGGCGGCGCGGGGGGCGCGGGCGGAGCTCGGGGTGGCGACCCGGGTCAGCCCCGAGATGTCGTCGATCCCCGGGGGCGGGTCGCAGATCGCCACCATCGTGCGCAGCCGCTCGGCCATGCTCAGCAGCGCCTCGTGCGAGACCGGGTCGTGGAAGCCGGGCGCGGCGAGGATGGAGACCTCGTCCACGGCCTCCAGCAGTTGCAGGCCGGCGCGGCGCTGGCCGCCGCCGGTGAGCTGGCCGCCCTCGCCGACGTTGACCACCCAGCACCGGGTGCCGCCGTTGTCGAGGAAGCCGAAGACCGCGCGGGCCAGCGGGGTGCTCTCCGGGCGCTCGCCGGCGGCGTAGAGCCGCAGGAACTCCGACCAGCTGTTCACCGGCATCGCCCGGTCCACGTGGGCGTCCCGGTCCGGGGCGACCCCGACGAACGCGGCGGTGCTCATGCCGACCGGCCCGATCGGGTGGGCCCCGCTCGGCACCTCCTCGACGTAGATGCCGGGGGAGAAGTAGTTGGGCATCGGTCCTCCTGGTGCGCGGGGCGGTCCGGGTCAGCGGGGCGGGGGTTCGCAGACGATGACGAGGTCGGGTTCGGCGGGGTCGACCTCGGCGGTCAGGGTGTGGCCGCGGCCGACCAGGCGCAGCCGGACCGGGCCGGGCTGTTCCGGGTCGTGCGGCACGCCGGGGAGCCGGAACCGGCCGGCCGAGTCGGTGTGCGTGGCGTGCGGGCTGCCGACCAGTTCGACCCGCATCGCGGCGAGGGGCTGCTGCTGCGGGCCGACCACCCGGCCGTCCAGGGTGCGCATCGGCAGCTGCCGCAGCCGCAGCGGGCGCAGCACCGGCGGCGCCACCGCCAGCGGCCGGGCCACCTGCGCCGGCACGTCGATCAGCAGCGCCGGCCGGGGCGGCACGCCGAACGCCCGCCACAGGCCGGGGTCGCCGGCCTCCAGCAGCACCTCCGGCTGGCCGTCGACGACGGCGGCGGCGAGCACCCGGTCCAGCCGGGGCAGCGCCGCCGGGCCGGCCGCGCTGAGCAGGTAGCGGACCGTGAGGCGGTACGGCTCCCGGCCGCCCGTGCCGCGGGTCTGCCGGCCGGGCCGCAGCTCCAGCGGCCAGACCGTCAGCCCGTCGGCGGGTCCGCCGGCGGCGGGCGGGCCGACCGGGACGACCTCGCCCGCCGCCGTGGCCAGCCACGCCGCCAGGTCGGCGGTGGCCGCCTCGACCGGTCCACGCCCGTCGTCGGTCATCGCGGCGGGGTCCCCTGGATCCGGTACGCGATGGCCTCGTTCCACACGTGCGGGTAGACGCCGATCTCGAAGTACCGGGTGAAGCGGTTGATCGGCGCGTTGGTGTGGTCGTGCCAGAGCCACCAGACCGGGGCGATGGTGAAGAGCACGTAGTTCAGCAGCACCAGCGGGATGTAGAGCGGGCCGAGCAGCCGGCCCTGGAGGATGTGCACGTCCTCGTGCCGCTGGATGCCGGTGCTGGAACCGGCGCAGACCGTGCCGATCGTGGTGGCGTACCGCGGGGAGACGCCCTCCACGACGTTGACCCGGCAGCTGTGCTGCGAGGTGGTCCGGTCGAGCTGGTGGCCGAAGACCAGGTGTACGACGAGGTAGACCGCACCGACGACGGTGTTCAGCAGGCTCCAGGTGTGGTCCACGACGAAGAGCCAGACGCCGCGGGCGTCCGGGCCGTACACCTGGGCCGAGGCGACCGCCCAGCCGAACGGGGCGCCGACGAGCAGACCGGCGACCGCGCCGATCAGCAGACCGAGGGTGCCGCCGGCCCACCCGCCCAGCGCGGCGCCGAGCAGGATGTGGACCGCCGCGCTGATGATTCCGAATACCATTCCGGTCACCTCTCTCAGACCCAGGAACGGAGGTAGCGGGGCTCGGCGCCGCCCTGCGCGAGCCGGCTCGGCGACGCCTGCGTCGCCTGCCGGTTGCCGGGCGGGAGCTGGTTGATGCCGAGGGCGGCGGAGAAGATGATCAGCCCGTTGAAGAAGGCGATGACCCACTTCTCGGCGCCGGCGTCCGCGGCGAACGCCGCGGTCAGGTAGGACAGCGCGAGGGCGACGCCCAGCGCGATCCATTTGCGGGCCTTGTCGCCCGTGGGTCCGAGCAGGCCGCCGACGACGTTGGCGGTCAGCAGGGTGGCGGCGCTCGCGCCGGTGAGGCTGCCGAGGGCGGCCCAGGTGAAGAGATCGTTCA
Source organism: Micromonospora sp. NPDC050200 (assembly GCF_040656135.1). Lineage (NCBI taxonomy): Bacteria > Bacillati > Actinomycetota > Actinomycetes > Micromonosporales > Micromonosporaceae > Micromonospora > Micromonospora sp. NPDC050200. The sequence continues at coordinate 32,591 of NZ_JBFALG010000037.1, read as the reverse complement.
CGGCGATCTCCCTTCGGGTGGTGCCGGGAGGGGGTGTGGTGGTGGTGAGGTGCGGCGGCCGGGTGGGCTTGCCCCGCCCGACCGCCCGGGTGGGGCGCGCTCCGACCCGTCGGGTCAGACCGGCCCCGGATGCTCGGCCGGTGACGTGGCGGCCGGGGCGCCGGCCGCGCCCGTCGGCGTCGTGGCGGGGACGGCGGCGGACCGGCCCCGTCGGCGCAGCAGCAGGACGGCGACGACCGCGCCGACCACGAGCAGGACGACCACCGTCCCGACGACCAGGAGCCAGGGGAACGAGCCGTCGGTGTCCCCGCCCGAGCCGGCGGCTCCGGTGGCGGACGGCGAGGGCTTCGCCGGCGCCTCGGCCACCGCCCGCAGCTCGGTCGGCTTGTCGCGGTTGGACCCGACCTTCCAGGTGACCGAGCGGCCGGTGACCGTGCCATTGGTGTCGATTACGCGAGCGGGGAAGGTCACGGAAATCTCGAACGACATCAACTGCATGAACGCGGCCTGGTTCCGTGGATCCTGTTCGGCCACTTTCCCGCCGTACTTCTTCGGATCGAGCGGGAGGCTGAACCGGTAGAGATCGCCGTCCCGGACCAGTTTCACGCTCTCGCTGGTGAAATCCTTCAGCGGGATGTGGTGGTAGGTGATCAGGGAACCGTAGAAGTTGTCGTTCTCGTAGACGCGTTCCTCGCCCGTCGGCAAGGTGGGGATGTTCTGCCGCAGCTCGGCGAAGCCGACCTGGACCGTTCTGTTGTTGCTGGTCAACACCCGCTTCTCGGCGGTCAGCAGCAGTTGCCCGTCGATCGTGTCGTCGGCGTTGACGGTCAGTCCGATGTTGAGCTGCATGCACCCGGTGAGCGCCGCCACCAGGGCGAGACACACCGCGAGGCGGAATGCCCTGCCGCGGTGGAGTCCCATATCCATGGGAGCAGTGTGTGTGATCGCCCTCACTATCCGCAGTCAGCGATCAGTCACAACGCTGTCACCGATCTTACCGGCCCGTTCTCCCATTCGGCTGACGCCGGAAAAGTGCGCAATCGATATTCTGGAGGGTTGGCCCGAGCGATTTCATTTCCCCCACCCGGGGGAGTTCGGCCCGACCGGTTCCGGGCAGGATGGACGGTGCCCGCGACGCTCGCGCCCGAGGAGCAGCTACTCGTGGTTGCTTTCCTTTCTAGAGCTGTCCATAATTGACTGTTGTGGGTAGTGTGTATCGGATCGGCGAGTTTGCCAAGCGGGTGGGCCGTTCGGTGAGTACGGTGCGTCGGTGGGAGGCGGAGGGTCGGATCGTGGCCCGTCGTCTGCCGTCGGGGCAGCGGTATTTCGACGATTCGGATGTGCGTAGGGTGCTGCGGCCGGGTTTCGACGCCGGGCGGCGGAAGGTTGTGGTGTATTGCCGGGTCTCGTCGTCGGGTCAGAGGTCGGATTTGGCCTCGCAGGTGGCGGCGATGCAGCAGTTCTGCCTGGCTCGTGGTCTGGCCGTGGATGAGTGGGTCAGCGAGGTCGGCGGCGGGATGGACCTGCGGCGGGAGAAGTTCCTGGCGTTGATGGACGCTGTCGACCGGGGTGAGGTCGCCACGTTGGTGGTGGCGCACAAGGACCGGTTGGCCCGGTTCGGCTTCGACTTCCTGGAGCACGTGGCGGCCCGCAACGGCTGCGAGATCATCGTCGCCAACCAGGAGTCCCTGTCCCCACGGCAGGAACTGGTCGAGGACCTCCTGGCCGTCGTGCACGCCTTCTCGTGCCGGCTGTACGGTCTGCGCCGCTACGAGAAGGAACTCGAAGGGGCGGACTTGACCGTGGCGGGCGGCCGGTGAAGGTCACCCGGATCGCTTACTCGGCCCGTCTGAATCCGGGCAAGTACGCCGCCCTGGTGGAGCAGGCCCGTCGGTTGGGTCGGGTGCGTAGCGAGGTGTGGCAGCGTTACGGCTCGATCCTCGGAGTCGGGTCCGGGCTGCGGGATCGGCAGGTGCGTGACCGCTGGCTGGCTGACGGCACGCACCTCTCGTTTGGTGTGCTGGCGAACGCGTGGAAGGAAACCGTCCGCGACGCCATGGCCGACATCGGAGCGAACATGGAGGCGGCCAAGGCCGAGGTCCGGCGGGCGATAAGCCGACGCACCGATGATCCGGTGCAGCGCAAGCGGATGTTCGCGGCATTGCAGGCCGAGCGGTGGGCCCAGGATCCGTTCCTGGCTCGGCAGATGCGCAAGCATTGGAAGCGGGGCCGCAACCACACCCGCGATCAGATCGTGGTGCGCGCCGACAACTACAACACCGTCGTCGACGGGTGTGGTCGGTTGTGGCTGTCAGTCCCGGGCCTGCAACGTCGGCAGATGGTCAAGATCCCGCTGTCCACGACCGTAGCCCCGACGGGCACGCTACGGCTGATCCTGCGCGGCGGCCGGGTCGAGGTGCACTACCAGATCGACGCGGCGCAGATGCGGTCGTCACAGCGGCCGTGCGGCGACCGGACGGTCGGTGTGGACAAGGGCTACACCGAAGCCCTGACCGACTCCGACGGCCAGCCCCACGGTGCAGGGCTCGGCGTGCTGCTGACCGCGGAGTCGGATCGGTTGAAGGAACGTAACCGGCGTCGGGCGAAGCTGCGCTCGATCGCGAACACCGCCGCCCTGCGTGGTGACCACGCGAAAGCGCACCGGATCAAGGTCAACAACCTCGGCACGGTGAAGCGGGATCGGCAGGCGGCCCGGCACCGGGCGCGGGTGCGTACGGAGATCTTCCGCGCCGTGCACCGGGTCGTGGACAAGGCCGTCACCGTGGTCGCCGAAGACCTGACCAAACGCTTCGCCGGCCGCAAGAAGCTCGGCAAGAACATCAACCGGCGTCTCGCCGCGTGGACCAAAGGAATCACCGCCGAGGCCCTGAAAAGCGTGTCGGAGCGTAGAGGTTCTGCGCTCGTTCCCGTCAACGCCGCCTACACCTCACAAGCCTGTCACCGCTGCGGCCGGTTCGGCCGACGCAGCGGGGACCGGTTTCACTGCACCCGGTGCGGGGTGGTGTGGCAGGCCGACGTGAACGCCGCGATCAACATCCTGCACCGAGCCGGCGACCCCGACATCGCCCTGCACACCCCACACCACAGGGTGAAGCAGATCCTGCAGGACCGGACCGATCGCCACCGGACCAGACTGCCGGTCCAGGACTCCAGCCCAGCCACCGCTGGGCGGAGAGCGAACCATCCGAACCGCTCAGCTATGAGCAACGAGTAGGAAGCAGTGCGATGGCCCTCGCCCACCCGCCGAAGATCGAACTGCACGTGCACCTGGAGGGGACCGTCCGTCCGGCGCTGCTCGCCGCGATCGCCCGCGTCCACGGCATGGCCGCGCCCGTGCCGCCCGAGCCGCCGTACGCCTTCACCGACCTCTACGACTTCATTGCCACCTGGAACGCGCTGACCGCCTGCCTGCGCACGCCGGAGGACTACCGGCGAATCCTGCTGGCGTACGCCGCCGAGGCGGCCGGGCAGGGCGCGGTGTACCTGGAGCCGATCGTGGACGCCGAGGAGCGGCTCGGCGGCCCGTCGGGCTGGGCGGACGTGCTGGCCGCCTGCTGCGACGCCGCCGCCGAGGCCCGGGAGCGGCACGGGGTCGCGATCGGACTGACCCCGCAGGTCTTCCGGGGCCAGGACGTCGCCTTCGCCGAGGAGGCGGCCCGGATCGCGACCCGCTTCGCCGGCCGGGGCGTGGTCGGCTTCGGCCTCTCCGGCGCCGAGGGCCGGTACCCCACCGCCCCGCACGCCCGCGCGGTGCGGATCGCCGCCGACGGCGGGCTGCCCTTCGTCCCGCACGCCGGGGAGGCCGCCGGCCCGCAGGCCGTCCGCGAGGTCCTCGCCATGGGCGCGGCCCGGGTCCGCCACGGGGTGCGCGCGGTCGACGACCCTGATCTCGTAGCCGAGCTGGCCGGGCGGGGCACCGTGCTGGACGTGACCCCCACGTCCAACCTGCGGCTGGGTGTCGCCGCGCCGGACCGGCCGCACCCGTTGACCGTGCTCACCGCGGCCGGGGTGCGCTGCTCGGTCTCCACCGACGACCCCGCCATCTTCGGCATCACCCTCGCCGGGGAGTACGCCGTGGCCGCCCGGCTCGGGGTCGGACCGGCCGAGGCGTACGCGGCGGGGCTGGCCGGGGCGCTCTGCGACGCGCCGACCCGGCGGTGGCTGACCGACATCGGCGTCGGGGCGTACGGCAGGTGCGTGCCGGAACCGGTCCGGCGGTACGACAACCACCACGTCGACAGTCCGCTCTGACCCGACCGCCCTGGCCGTGCGCCGGTCGTCGCCGGGGCGGACCACCGTGGCCCGCCCCGGCACCTGGGCTGACCGCCTGCGTTTCGTCGCCGCCGGCGTCCTGCTGGTCGACCCGGCCGGCCGACTGCTGCTCCAGCTGCGCGACGGGCACGCCGCGTACCACCCGAACGTGTGGGGGTTGCCGGGCGGGCAGTGGGAGCCGGGGGAGACCGTCGCGGAGGCCGCGGTGTGGGAGCTGTACGAGGAGACCGGGCTGAGCCCCGACGGGGAGCTGCGGCTCTTCGCCCGCCAGGAGCTGCCGGAGCTGGGCTGGGTGAAGCACTACTCCTGCGGCGCGACCCGGGCCCGGCAGGAGGACGTGGTGCTCGGCGAGGGCGCGGCGATGCTCTTCGTCCCGGCCGGCGAGGTGCTCGACGGCCGCCCGTACACCCCGGGCACCGTGGCGGTGCTGACCCGCTTCCCGGCCTCGCCCGAGTACGCCGGCCTGGCCACCGCCGGTCGCTGACCCGCCGGCGCGTCTGAGCGGGGTCGGGCTCAGCGGCGCGGCGGGCACCAGTCGGCGTACCGGGCCGCCTGGCGCAGCGCGACGCGGGCCGGGGTGAGCCGGATCAGGGCGTCGCGGAGCGCGACCCCGACCGGGTGGCGTAGCTGCTGGCCGTACCGGCCGGCGCGGGCCGAGGCCCGGGCCACCGCCTGGCTGCGGGGGCGGCGCTCCCGGTCGTAACGGGCGAGCGCGGCGTCGAGGTGTGCTGGCCCGTCGGCGCAGGCCACGCCGAGCGTCACCGCGTCCTCGATCGCCTGGCAGGCGCCCTGACCGAGGTACGGGGTCATCGCGTGCGCCGCGTCGCCCAGCAGCGCCACCCGACCCCACACGTAGGACGGCAGCGGCGTGCCGAGGTGGTGCAGGTCGTGGCGCAGCACCTGCTCCGGCCGGGTGGCGGCCAGCAGCGCCGGGATCGGGTCGTGCCAGTCACCGAAGCGCTCCCGCACGGCGGCCAGCTCGTCGGGGGCCCGCTCGCCGGGCCGGGCGTTGACCGCGGCGTACCAGTAGACCCCGTCCGCGCCGAGCGGGACCATGCCGAACTCGGCGCCTGGGCCCCAGCTCACCGCGGTCGGCAGCGGGTCGTCCCACCGGATCGCGGCCCGCCAGGCCGTCGCCCCGGCGTACGCCGGCACCGGGTGCTCCGGCCAGAGTCGGGAGCGGACGACCGAGCGTAGGCCGTCGGCGCCGACCACCAGGTCGGCGGCGAGCTCGGCGGGCTCGCCGCGCCAGCGGAGGTGCACCCGGGCGCCGTCCGGGCCGGTCGTCACGTCGAGCACCTCGGCGTCGGTGCGCAGCGCGGTCGCCGGCAGGGCGTCGCGCAGGACGCCGTGCAGGGTCGCCCGGTGGACCCCGAGCGCGGTGGTGCCCAGCTGCCGGGTCAGCTCGGCGGCGTCGATCCTGGACAGCCAGCGTCCGTCCCGGGTCTGCAGCCCGCCGGGTGTCTCGGCCCGGCCGTGCGCGCGGACGGCCTCCCCGACGCCGAGCGCGTCCAGCCCGCGCAGCGCGTTGGACATCAGAGTCAGCCCGGCGCCCACCTCACCCAGCTCGGGCGCGCGTTCGAGCACGGTGACCTGCCAGCCCGCCAGGTGCAGGGCGAGCGCGGCGGCCAGGCCACCGATCCCGCCGCCGACCACGATCGCGTGTCCGTCCATCCCGACCACCCTTCTACAGCTGTAGAAGTTCATACTACAGCCGTAGAAGGACGACGAGGGGGCACGGATGAGCGGGCGGCCCGCACGGGTGGCGGCGCTGGCCGACGCGGCGATCGCGCTGCTCGCCGAGGGCGGGATGCGGGTGCTGACCCACCGGGCCGTCGACGCCCGGGCCGGGGTGCCGCTCGGCACCACGTCGGCGTACCTGCGGACCCGGCAGGCACTGATCGAGGCGGTGGTGCGGCGCCTGGTCGACCTGGAGCGGGCCGACCTGGCGGACCGGGAGCTGCCCACCGAGGCGCCGTCCGCCGGGCGGACACCGAGGCTCACCCCGGCCGACCTCGACCAGCTCGCGGTGGCGACGGCGGAGGTGCTGGACCGGTGGCTCACCACCGGCCGCGACCGCACCCTCGCCCGCTACGCCTGCCTGCTGGAGGCCGTCCACCGCCCCGAGCTGCGGCGGATCCTGGCGCACGGCACCGTGCTGCGGGAGCAGGCCCGCGCGTTGCTGGCGGACGCCGGCGCGCCGGACCCGCGGCGGCAGGGCGACCAGTTCGTCGCCTTCGTCGACGGGCTGCTCTTCGACCGCCTCGTCGGCGCCGGCGCGCTCAGTGCACCTCCGCCCGGCACCGCGGAGAGCCGCGAGGACCTGCGCGCGGCCGTCCGCGCCCTGCTCCGCGCCTTCACCGGCGCGTGACGCCCTCGTCCGACGCCTCCCTACCGTCCCGCGCCCGTCGTGCGACGCGCCCGCGACGCGTGCGGGCCGGTCGGGGCGCGGCCCAGGCTCGCCCGTGCGACGCCGGCGAGCGGTGATCGTCTGACGATTTCCGGCGGGGTTGCCGGCGTGTCGCGTCGGAGATCCTCAGTGGATCGAGAGCAGCGCCGAGCGGGAGCGGGGTCAGGTGACCGGGGCGCGGCTGCGGTGGTCGCGGGGGCTGATGCCGCGTACCCGGCGGAAGGCGGTGCTCAGCGCGAACGGGCTGCCGTAACCGACTTGGCGGGCGACCGCGCCGAGCGTGGCGTCCGGCTCGCGCAGCAGGTCCGCCGCGAGGCTCAGCCGCCAGCTGGTCAGGTACGCCATCGGCGGCTCGCCGACCAGCTCGGTGAAGCGGCGGGCCAGCGCGGCCCGGGACACCCCGACCTCGGCGGCCAGCGACGCCACCGTCCAGGGGCGCGCCGGGTCGTCGCGGAGCAGGCGCAGGGCCGGTCCGACCACCGGGTCGGCCGCCGCCGCGTACCAGGAGGGGGTCGCGCCGGGCCGGTCGAACCAGGTGCGCAGGACGGCGATCAGCAGCAGGTCGAGCAGCCGGTCGAGGACGGCCTCCTGGCCGGGGGAGTCCCGCACCACCTCCTCGGCGAGCAGCCCGACCAGCGGGCTGTGCCACTCGTCCGCGCGGACCACCAGCAGCGGGGGCAGGGCGGCGAGCAGCCGCTGGTTCACCTCGCCCGGCAACTGGTACGTCCCGGTCAGCAGCGCGGTCTCACCCGGCGTCCCGGTGCCCCAGGTGCGCACCCCGGCCGCCGGGGTGGTGGTCAGCGGCTCGCCGCGCAGCGTGGTGCACCGCTGGCCGGGGTGGATGACCACCTGCGGCGCGGTGGCCGGGTCGTCGGCGACGGTGTACGCGTCCGGGCCGCGCAGCACCGCCACGTCCCCGGGACGCAGCAACTCGGCCGTGCTGGCGTCGGGCACCACCCACGCGGTGCCGCGCACCACGGCCACCACGGTCAACGGCGCGCGGTCGGAGATCCGCAGCGCGAACGGCGGGTCCAGCAGCGAGCGGAGCAGAAACGCGCCCCGGGCGCGGGGGCCGTCGAGCAGACCGGTCAGAAGATCCACAGTGGCGATCGTAGACGCGCGCGTATGTCCGAGCGAGCGACGACCATTCAGCGTCTCACGTCCGATCGGTTGACTGGACCCATGACCGAACACGTCACCACACTCGTCCTCGGCGGCACCGGCAAGACCGGACGGCGGGTCGCGCGGCGGCTCACCGAGCGCGGCATACCGACCCGGATCGGCTCCCGCGCCGGCACGCCGCCCTTCGACTGGACCGACCGGGACACCTGGAAGCCGGCGCTCGACGGCATCGACGCGGTCTACCTCGCGTACCAGCCGGACCTGGCCGCGCCGGGGGCGGTCGGGACGGTCGGGGACCTCGCCCGCCTCGCCGCCGACCACGGCGTCCGGCGGCTGGTGCTGCTCTCCGGGCGCGGCGAGCCGGAGGCGGCCGAGGCCGAGCGGGCCGTCGCGGCGAGCGGCGTTGACTGCACCGTGCTGCGGGCCAGCTGGTTCGCCCAGAACTTCAGCGAGGGTTACCTGGCGGAGCCGGTGCGGGCCGGGTTCGTCGCGCTGCCCGTGGGTGACGTGCCGGAGCCCTTCGTCGACGCCGACGACATCGCCGAGGTCGCCGTCGCCGCCCTCACCGAGCCGGGGCACGCCGGCGCGACCTACGAGCTGACCGGCCCCCGGCTGCTGACCTTCGCCGAGGCGGTCGCCGAGATCGCCACCGCCGCCGGCCGGCCCGTGCGCTTCGTCCCGGTCAGCAGCTCCGCGTACGCGACCGAGCTGACCGCCGCGGGCGTCTCGACGGAGGAGGTGGCGCTGCTGACGTACCTGTTCACCGAGGTCCTCGACGGCCGCAACGCCCGGCTGGCCGACGGCGTCCAGCGGGTCCTCGGCCGTCCGCCGCGCGACTTCCGGGGGTACGCGACGGAGGCGGCGGGGGCCTGGCGGCACTGAGCCGCCCACCGGGCTACGGTGGGGCCCGGTCGGGCGGAGGAGGCGGCGATGGTCCGGTGGGGCTGGTTCCGGGAAGCCGCCGGGCGGCTGCGGCAGGGCTGGCTACCGGTGGTCGAGACGACCCTGGCCGCCACCGTGGCGTGGATCCTGGCCGCCCGGCTGGTCGGGCACCCGCAGCCGTTCTTCGCCCCCGCCGCCGCGCTGATCGTGCTCGGCCAGGCCCGGGGCCAGCGGGTCCGCCGGGCGGTCGAGGTGGTGCTCGGGGTCGCCGCCGGCGTGCTCGTCGCCGACCTGGTGGTGCAGGCGCTCGGGCCGCGCACCACCTGGACGGTGTTCACGGTCATCCTGCTCACCATCGCCCTGGCGGTGGCGATCGGGGCGAGCACGGTCTCCGTGGTGCAGGCCGCGGTCTCCGCCCTCTATCTGGTGGTGGTCTCGCCACCGACCGAGTCGCTGGTGCCGTTCCGGTTCGTCGACGCGCTGATCGGCGGCGCGGTGGCGGTCGTGGCCAGTCAGCTGATCGACGCCCGGCGGCCGCTCGCCCCGCTGGTCGCCGAGTTCCGGCGCACCTTCGACGGGATGGCCGAGGTGCTGGAGGAGGTCGGCGCCGCTCTCGACGACCGGGACGAGGCGGGCGCGCTGGCCGCCCTGGACCGGGCCCGTCAGCTCGACGCCGGGGTGGAGCGGCTGCGTACCGCCGCGCTCGCCGCCGACGAGGCGGTCCGCCTCAACGTCCGGCGACGCCGGCACATCGGCCGGCTGCGCACGGTCGACGCCACGGTGGGCCAGCTCGACTACGCGGTGCGCAACGTGCGGGTCCTCGCCCGGGCCGGCGTGACGTTCAACCGGTTGCCCACCCCGGTGCCGCCCGAGCTGGGCGCGGCCCTGCGCGGCCTGGCCGAGGCGGTCCGGGCGGCCGGCGAGGCGCTCGCCGCCGACCTCGACGGCGCGGAGGAGGCCGGCGACCGGCACGCCGCGCGCGCCGACGCCGCCGCCCTGGAGGCGGTACGCGTCGCCGGGCGGCTCTTCACCCCCGGCCAGACCCTCCCGCTGGCCATGATCGTCGGTCAGGTCCGGGCCACCGCCATCGACCTGCTGCGGGGCGTACGGGCCGACGACGACGCCGCCGTGCTGGCCCGGGTCGACGAGGCGCTCGGCCTGCCCGCGCTCTGACCAGCATGTGGTAAGGAGCGCATCCGGCTTGTAGTCGTGCCGAATCCGGTGTGTGATCGACTGCGGAACGTCGTACCCGCGGAAGGACCGCACCGCGTGAGCCCACTCGTCACCGCGCAGCGCCCCGCCGTGCCCCAGCGGGTGCTGGCCGCCCGCACCGGCGTCGCGGTGGTCTTCGCCCTCAACGGCCTCGCCGTGGCGACCTGGTTCTCGCGGGTCCCCGCGGTCCGCGAGGCGCTCGGGCTCAGCGCCGGCCGGCTCGGCCTGCTGCTGCTGGCCATGTCTGCTGGCGCGGTGCTGGCCCTGACCACCGCCGGGCTGGTGACCCAGCGCCTCGGCGCGGCCCGCACGGTGGTGCTGTCCACCGTGCTGCTGGCGGTCGGGCTGACCGGGGTGGGGGTGGCCGCGGGGGTCGCCGGTTCGCTGCCCGGCGTGGCGGTGGGCCTGTTCGCCCTCGGCTACGGCTCCGGCACCTGCGACGTGGCGATGAACGTCGAGGGCGCCGCCGTCGAGAAGCGGCTGGGGCGCACCGTCATGCCGCGGTTCCACGCCGCCTGGAGCCTCGGCTCGGTGGCCGGCGCGGGGATCGGCGCCGGGGCCGCCCGTGCCGGGGTGCCGATCGGCGCGCACCTGGCGGTGCTGGCGGCGGTCGTGCTCGGCGGCACGCTGCTCGCCGCCCGCGCATTCCTGCCCGCCCAGCCGAGCACGGACACCTCCGCCACCCGGCGCGGTGGCCTCCTCGCCGCCTGGCGGGAGCCGCGCACCCTGCTCATCGGCCTGCTGGTGCTGATCATGGCGTTCGCCGAGGGCAGCGCCAACGACTGGCTCGCGGTCGCCTTCGTCGACGGGTACGGGACGAGCGAGGCCGTCGGCGCCGCCGTCTTCGGTGTCTTCGTCACCGGCATGACGATCGGGCGCACCGTCGGCACCGTCGCCCTCGACCGCTGGGGGCGGGTGCCCGTCCTGTTCGCCACCATCCTGCTCGCCGCCTTCGGCGCGGCGGTGGCGGTGCTGGCCGGCTCCGGGCCGGTCGCCGTCGCCGGGGTGGCGCTCTGGGGGCTCGGCGCCTCGCTGGGCTTCCCGGTGGGGATGAGCGCCGCCGCCGACGAGGAGAACCGGGCGCCGGCGCGGGTCAGCGTGGTCGCGGTGCTCGGCTACACGGCGTTCCTGGCCGGGCCGCCGCTGCTCGGCCTGCTCGGCGACCGGGTCGGCACCCTGCACGCGCTGCTGGTGGTGCCGGTGCTGCTGCTGCCCACGCTGGCGTTGGTGCCGGTGACCCGGCCCCCGGCCGGTGCCGGCGGGCGGATCACTCCAGTGCAACCAAGTTAGCAGCGACCGGTCGGCACCGGTATCGGGTGCGCGGCCGACTGCGCCGCTCACCGGCGCTGGCTAGGGTCGCCGGATGCCTATCGAAGAGATCACCGCGGCCGCCGCGGGCAGCTGGACCCTGGGCGACCGCACCGTCCGCCGGATGGGATTCGGCTCGATGCGGATCACCCCCGACCCGGACCCCGACCGGGCGGTCCGGGTGCTGCGCCGCGCCGTCGAGCTGGGCGTCGACCACATCGACACCGCCGCCTTCTACGTCTCGCCCGGCGGCACCCTGAACGTCGGCACCGGCCCCGCCCGGTACGCCACCGAGCTGATCCGCGCCGCGCTCGCCCCGTACCCGGACGACCTGGTGATCGCCACCAAGGTCGGCTTCGGGTACGACCCGGCGACCGGCCTGCGCGAGGAGGCCACGCCGGCCCAGCTGCGCGCCCAGGTGGAGCAGAACCTGCGCCGGCTCGGCCGCGACCACCTCGACGTGGTGAACCTGCGGATCGTGAAGCGGCCCGGGCGGGACTCGGTCACGGAGTCCTTCGGCGCGCTGGCCGAGCTGCGCGACGCCGGGCTGATCCGGCACCTCGGCCTGTCCAACGTCCGCCTCGACCACCTCGACGAGGCGCAGGCCATCGCCCCGGTGGTCTGCGTGCAGAACAACTACGCGATCGACAACCGGGGCGACCAGGACGCCCTGCTGCGCGAGTGCGGCGCGCGTGGGGTGGCGTACGTGCCGTTCTTCGCCCTCGCCGGCGCCCGGCGGGAGGCCGGCGCGGCGGCCGACCACGACGCCGCCGTCCAGGCGGTCGCGCTGGCCCACGGCGTCACCCCGCACCAGGTGCGCCTCGCCTGGACCCTGCACCAGGGGCCGCACGTGCTGGCCATCCCCGGCACCGGCGATGTGGCGCATCTGGTGCAGAACGTCGCAGCCGGCGCGCTGCGGCTCTCCGCCGAGGAGCTGACCGCGCTCGGCTGAGCACGTACCGTCAGCTTTCTGTCACCGTCCTCGCAGCCGACTGCCAGGCGCGGGTGCTCCACTGGAGGAACGCCGAGGAGAGGAGCGGGCAGATGGGCTGGTTCAGCCGGCGGTCCCGGACCGCCACCCACACCCCGACGAAGCTCGACCGGGAGGCCACCCCCGAGGACCTGGCCGCGTTGGCGCAGTTCGTGACGAGCCGGCACGGCGTGGAGTTCTACCTGGAGCCGGAGACCACCGCCACCGACACCACCGTGGTGGCGATCGCCCACGACGGGGAGTGGATCCGCCGCCGGACCGGCTCGCCGCGGGCCGCGGCGAAGCTGGCCGACCGGCACGCCGTGCCGCTCTACGAGGCGGCGAAGACCGGCTACCCGGAGCGGATGCGCGCCTGGAACCGGGCCCACCCGGAACGCCGGATGCGCTGACCGCCGCACCCCTCGACGGCGGCGCGGGCCTCGTCGAGGGTCACCGGGTCGGCGTGGCCGGCCCGGATCTCCCGGGCGTGGCCCGGGCTGTGCCCGGCGTCGACCAGCACGGCGCCGCGCTCGTCGGTGATCAGCGCCACGCCGGGCCGGACATTGTCCCGGTCGGGATCGCCCGGGCACCGCCAGACCCGTCCGGCGAACCGGTGGAACGCCAGTTCCGCGATGGCCGGGTCCTTTCCCGATCGACCGTCGACTTTGCCCCGTCGGGGTCGATCGTAGGCGCCCGGCCCTCGGCCGGCCGCCCCGCCGGCGCCGCTGACCGGGCATACCTCCCCGCGCCGTCCCCTTGCTCTGCTGCCGCCCACGCAACAGCGAAGCGCTCCCAGTGTTGCCTCGGCGGCAGCAGGGCGAAGGGGGTGCGGCATCGAGGGTGGACATTGTCCGAACCGGGGGAAGAGTCGAACTTGATCGCCGGGCTTCGATGGATGGCCGCGCCCCGCGCGGCCCGGGGTGGCGTTGACCCGGCGCCGCGGGGTGTGGCAGCATTCGCGGCCTGACGGCAGTGAAGGAAGCCGGTGCGATTCCGGCGCGGTCCCGCCACTGTCACCGGGGAGCGATCCCCCCTCGCGAGTCACGGCCGTGTTCCTGCGGTTGGAAGGCCGGGGGAGAGCGTCGATCCGGAAGCCAGGATACTTCGGCCGTCGGAGTGACCCCAGGGCGTGGACACCCGAGGAGGACCCGATGACGCGCAGCGTCCCCACCGTCGACGAGATCCGTCGTACCCGCTCCGGGCGCGGTGACGCCCCCCTGCCCGGCCGTGCCGTCGCACCGGCCGCCCGCCCGGCCGGCTCCCGCGCCCGCGGCTCGCGTTCCGCCCGCTTCGCCGTTCACCGCTGACCCCCGCGCCGCGCCGCCCGCCGGTCGAGCGCCGGTGATCCGCCCGGCGGCCCGTCGTACCCGCTGAACCGCGCCCGCCCCCTCGCCTCGCCCGACCGTCCCCGCGCCGGTCCGGGTGTCACTCTCCGGAGCCGTCCGTGCGCATCCTGCTGCTCTCCACCGCCGACACCGACCTGCTCGCCGCCCGTGCCAGCGGCGCCGACTACCGGCTGGCCAACCCCGCCCGGGTCGCCGCCGACGCCGTGCCGGCGTTGCTCGACGGGGTGGACCTCGCCGTCGTACGCCTGCTCGGCGGCCGGCAGGCCTGGCCGGACGGGCTCGCCGCCCTGCTCGCCGCCGGCGTGCCCACCGTGGTGCTCGGCGGCGAGGCGGTGCCCGACGCGGAGCTGACGGCCGCCTCCACGGTGGCCGCCGGGGTGGCCACCGAAGCGCTGTCCTACCTGGTCGAAGGCGGCCCGGCGAACCTGGCCGAGCTGGCCCGGTTCCTCTCCGACACGGTGCTGCTCACCGGCGAGGGCTTCGACCCGCCCGCCCCCACCCTGGCGTACGGCGTGCACGGCGACCGGGCCGCCGCGGTGTCGACGACGGCCGGAGCGGCCACGGCGGGCCGCCCCACCGTCGGGATCGTCTTCTACCGGGCGCACGCCCTCGCCGGGAACACCGACTTCGTCGACGTGCTCGCCGACGCGGTCGAGGCGGCCGGCGGCGACCCGCTGCCGATCTTCTGCGGCTCGCTGCGCGGGCTCACCCCCGGCGACGGGCCGCTCGACCTCTTCGCCCGCTGCGACGCCCTGGTCGTCACCGTGCTCGCCGCCGGCGGCACCGTCGCCGCCGACGCCTCCGGCGGGGGCGACGAGGACGCCTGGGACGTGGGTGCGCTCGCCGCCCTCGACGTGCCGATCGTCCAGGCGCTCTGCCTCACCAGCACCCGGGAGCAGTGGGCCGGCAGCGACGCCGGACTCTCCCCGTTGGACGCCGCGATGCAGGTGGCCATCCCCGAGTTCGACGGGCGGATCGTCACCGTGCCGTTCTCGTTCAAGCGGGTCGACGCCGACGGGCTCTCGGTCTACGCCGCCGACCCGGAGCGGGCCGCCCGGGTGGCCGGCATCGCCGTACGCCAGGCCCGGCTGCGGCACGTGCGCAACGCCGACAAGCGGCTCGCCGTCGTACTCAGCTCCTACCCGACGAAGCACTCCCGGGTCGGCAACGCGGTCGGCCTGGACACCCCCGCCTCGGCGGTCCGGCTGCTCGCCGCCCTCGCCGACGCCGGCTACGACCTGGGCGACGGGCCGGTCCCCACCGACGGGGACGCGCTGATCCACGCGCTGATCGCCGCCGGCGGGCACGACGTCGAGTGGCTCACCCCCGACCAGCTCGCCGCCGCCGAGGCGCGGATACCCGGGCAGACCTACCGGCGCTGGTTCGCGCGGGTGCCGGCCGAGCTGCGGAACCGGATGCGCACCCACTGGGGCGAGCCGCCCGGCGAGTTGTACACCGACGGCGGCGACCTCGTCCTGGCCGGGCTGCGCTTCGGCAACGTGGTGCTGATGATCCAGCCGCCGCGCGGCTTCGGCGAGAACCCGATCGCCATCTACCACGACCCCGACCTGCCGCCCAGCCACCACTACCTGGCCGCGTACCGCTGGCTGGCCGCGCCGGCGGCCGACGGCGGCCTCGGCGCGGACGCGGTGGTGCACCTCGGCAAGCACGGCACCCTGGAATGGCTGCCCGGCAAGGGCCTCGGCCTCGCCGCCGGCTGCGCCCCCGACGCCGTCCTCGGCGACCTGCCGCTGGTCTACCCGTTCATCGTCAACGACCCCGGCGAGGGCACCCAGGCCAAGCGGCGCGCACACGCCGTCGTCGTCGACCACCTCGTCCCGCCGATGGCCCGCGCCGAGACGTACGGCGACCTGGCCAGGCTGGAACAACTCCTCGACGAGTACGCCACCGTCCAGGCGCTCGACCCGGCCAAGGCGCCCACCGTGCGGGCGCAGATCTGGGACCTCGTCCGGGCCGCCGAACTGCACCACGACCTGCACACCGAGGACATGCCGGCCGCCGACGACTTCGACGACTTCGTGCTGCACCTCGACGGGTACCTCTGCGAGGTCAAGGACGTGCAGATCCGCGACGGGCTGCACATCCTCGCCGAGGCGCCCACCGGCGAGGCCCGGGTCAACCTCGTCCTCGCCGTGCTGCGCGCCCCCCAGGTGTGGGGCGGCACCCGCGCCCTGCCCGGCCTGCGCCAGGCGCTCGCCGCAGCGTACGGGCTGGACGAGCAGGACCTGCTCGCCGCGCCGGGACGGCGGATCGACGTGCCGGAGCCGCTGACCGAGGCGGCCGACGGGCCGGCCGCCACCGCCGCCGACGCCGTCGACCTGATCGAGGCCCTGGCCCGCCGGCTGGTCATCGGCATGGAGACCCTCGGCTGGGACGCCGACAAGGTCGACGCGGTGGTCGAGGAGGTCACCGGCCGGCCGATCGGCGACGCCGCCGACGTGCTGCGCTTCGCCGCCCGCGAGGTGGTGCCCCGGCTGTCGCGCACCACCGACGAGATCGACCGGGTGCTCGGCGCGCTCGACGGCCGGTTCGTGCCGCCCGGCCCCTCCGGCTCACCCACCCGCGGCCTGGTCAACGTGCTGCCCACCGGCCGCAACTTCTACTCCGTCGACCCCAAGGCCATCCCGTCCCGCAACGCCTGGGACGTCGGGGTGGCCCTGGCGGACTCGCTGCTCGCCCGGCACCTCGCCGACACCGGCGCGTACCCCCGCTCGGTGGGGCTCACCGTCTGGGGCACCAGCGCCATGCGCACCCAGGGCGACGACATCGCCGAGGTCCTCGCGCTGCTCGGCTGCCGGCCCACCTGGGACGACCGGTCCCGTCGGGTCACCGGCGTCGAGGTGGTGCCGCCGGCGGAACTGGGCCGCCCCCGGGTGGACGTCACCGTCCGCATCTCCGGCTTCTTCCGGGATGCCTTCCCGCACGTCGTCGCCCTCCTCGACGACGCGGTGCGCCGGGTCGCCGCCCTCGATGAGCCGGCCGAGAGCAACTACGTCCGGGCCCACGTGGCCGCCGACCTCGCCGAGCACGGCGACGAGCGGCGGGCCACCGCCCGGATCTTCGGCTCCAAACCGGGGGCGTACGGGGCGGGGCTGCTGCCGCTGATCGACGCCCGGAACTGGCGCACCGACGCCGACCTCGCCGAGGTGTACGCCGTCTGGGGCGGCTACGCCTACGGCCGCGGCCTCGACGGGCGGGAGGCGCGCGCCGACATGGAACGCTCCTTCGCCCGCATCGCCGTCGCCGTCAAGAACCAGGACACCCGCGAGCACGACATCGTCGACTCCGACGACTACTTCCAGTACCACGGCGGGATGGTGGCGATGGTCCGCCACCTCAGCGGCGCCGCGCCGGCCGCGTACGTGGGCGACTCGGCGATGCCGCACGACGTGCGCACCCGCACCCTCGGCGAGGAGACCCGGCGGGTGTTCCGCGCCCGGGTGGTCAACCCGAAGTGGATCGCCGCGATGCGCCGGCACGGCTACAAGGGCGCGTTCGAGCTGGCCGCCACCGTGGACTACCTGTTCGGCTACGACGCCACCGCCGGTGTGGTCGACGACTGGATGTACGAGCACCTGGCCGCCGCGTACGTCTTCGAGGAGACCACCCGGGAGTTCCTGGAGGAGTCCAACCCGTGGGCGCTGCGCGGCATCACCGAGCGACTGCTGGAAGCCGCCGACCGGGGCCTGTGGGCCGCGCCCGAGCCGGCCACCCTCGACCGGCTCCGCGAGACGTACCTGGCCAGCGAGGGCGACCTGGAGGACCGGCAGTGAGCGCGAGGAGTGAGCCGGGTTTGCGAGCCCCGCAGTCGCGATCGCAGGAGGCGCAGTGAGCGCGAGGAGTGAGCCGGGTTTGCGAGCCCCGCAGTCGCGATCGCAGGAGGCGCAGTGAGCGCGTACCCGTTCAGCGCGGTGCTCGGCATGGACGACATGCGCCTGGCCCTGCTGCTCAACGCCGTCTCCCCGGCCATCGGCGGGGTGCTGGTGCGCGGCGAGAAGGGCACCGCCAAGTCCACCGCCGTCCGGGCGCTCGCCGCGCTGCTGCCCCCGGTCGACCGGGTCCCCGGCTGCCGCTTCGCCTGCGACCCGGTCGCGGCCGACCCCGCCTGCCCGGACGGGCCGCACCCGGCCGAGCCGGTGGCCGAGCGCCGCCCGGCCCGCCTGGTCGAACTGCCGGTCGGCGCCGCCGAGGACCGGGTGGTCGGCTCGCTCGACCTGGAGAAGGCCCTCGGCGAGGGGGTACGCGCCTTCGAGCCGGGCCTGCTCGCCGCCGCCCACCGGGGCGTGCTCTACGTCGACGAGGTGAACCTGCTCCACGACCACCTGGTCGACCTGCTGCTCGACGCCGCCGCGATGGGCCGCTGCCACGTCGAGCGGGAGGGCGTCTCGGTCAGTCACGCCGCCCGGTTCCTGCTGGTCGGCACGATGAACCCGGAGGAGGGGGAGCTGCGCCCGCAGCTGCTCGACCGGTTCGGGCTCACCGTCACCGTCGGTGCCAGCCGCGACCCGGCCGTCCGCGTCGAGGTGGTCCGCCGCCGGCTCGCCGCCGACGCCGACCCGGTCGCTTTCGCCGCCCGGTGGGCCGACGCCGACGCCGAGGTCGCCCGGCGGGTCGCCGCCGCCCGGCGGTGGCTGGACCGGGTGCTGCTGCCCGACGCCGCGCTGCGCCAGATCGCCGAGGTGTGCGCCGCGTTCGACGTGGACGGGATGCGCGCCGACATCGTCACCGCCCGCACCGCGATCGCGCACGCCGCCTGGCAGGGCCGGGACCGGGTGGGCGCCGAGGACGTCCGGGTCGCCGCCCGACTGGCGCTGCCGCACCGGCGCCGCCGCGACCCGTTCGACAGCCCCGGCCTGGACGAGAAGCGCCTGGACGAGGCGTTGCGGCGGGCCCAGGACGAGCACCCCGACGACGACCCGCCCGGCAGCGACGGCCCCGGCGACGGCGGCGGCCCCGACGGCGGTCCGGGCGGCCCCGGCGCGGGTCCCGGTCGCCCCGGGACCGGTCCGGACGGTCCCCGTGGCCCCGGGACCGGTCCGGACGGTCCCGGTGACGGTCGGGCCGGTGGCTCCGGGGACGACGGCGGGACCGGGCATCCGACGGGACGCTCCCACGGACTCGGTGACCACGATCCTGACGCTGGCGCGCCCGAGCCCGGCGCCGCCGCCGACGGCCGGCCCACCGACGGGAGCCACCCCGCCGGCGACGACAGCCGGACCGACCACCCGGGTGGCGGCTCCACCGGGGAGCCCGACGGCCGGCCGGGTGGCCGGCGTCCCGCCGGCGGTGACGGGTCGACCGGGTCGGTGGCCGCGCCGCACGGCGGGCTGAAGGCCCGGCTGCTCACCGCGCCCGGGATCGGCGACGGCGTGCCGGGGCGGCGCTCCCGCGCCCGGACGGGGCGGGGCCGGACCACCGGCGCCCGGGTGCCGGCCGGCCGGCCCGGCGCGCTGCACCTGCCGGCGACGCTGCGGGCCGCCGCCCCGCACCAGATGGGCCGGGGCTGGCGCGGCGGCCCGCTGCTGCTGCGCCCGGACGACCTGCGCGAGGCGGTCCGCGAGGGACGCGAGGGCAACCTCGTGCTGTTCGTGGTCGACGCCAGCGGGTCGATGGGCGCCCGGCAGCGGATGTCCGCCGTCAAGGACGCGGTGCTCGCCCTGCTCACCGACGCCTACCAGCGCCGGGACAAGGTCGCCGTGATCGCCTTCCGGGGCGCCGGCACGCGCACCCTGCTGCCGGCCACCTCCTCGGTGCTGGCCGCCTCGACCCGGCTGGCCGAGCTGCCCACCGGCGGGCGCACCCCGCTGGCGGAGGGGCTGCTCGCGGCCGCCGAGCTGCTGCGGGTGGAGCGGCTGCGCGACCCGAAGCGCCGCCCCCTGGTGCTGGTCGTCACCGACGGCCGGGCCACCGCCGGGGACCGGCCGCTCGACCGGGCGGCCCGCGCCGCGGCGGTACTCGCCGCCACCGGCGCGCCCAGCGTGGTCGTCGACTGCGAGTCCGGCCCGGTCCGGCTCGGCCTGGCCCGCCGTCTCGCCGCCCAGCTCGACGCGGAGCACCACCGGCTCGACGCGGTCGCCACCAACCCCCTCCTCCAGCTCGCCACCCACCCGGCCGCGGTCGGACCCGCGACCACGACCAGAAGGAGCGCCTGATGCCGCAGGGGAAGCCGTCCATGGTGCCCGCCGACGGGCTGACCACCCGGCAGCGCCGCCGCCGGCCGCTGCTGGTCGTACACACCGGACAGATGAAGGGCAAGTCGACCGCCGCGTTCGGGCTGGCGCTGCGGGCCTGGACCGCCGGGCTGCCCATCGGGGTGTTCCAGTTCGTCAAGAGCGCCAAGTGGCGGGTCGGCGAGGAAAATGCCTTCCGCGCCCTCGGCGAGGTGCACGAACGCACCGGCCAGGGCGCCCCGGTGGCCTGGCACAAGATGGGCGAGGGCTGGTCCTGGATCCAGCGCGGCGGCGAGGCCGACCACGCCGCCGACGCCCTGGAGGGCTGGCGGCAGATCCAGCGCGACCTGGCCGCCGAACGCTACGGGCTGTACGTGCTCGACGAGTTCACCTACCCGATGAAATGGGGCTGGGTCGACGTCGACGAGATCGTCGACACCCTCGCCGCGCGCCCCGGCTTCCAGCACGTGGTGATCACCGGCCGGGACGCCGACCCGCGCCTGGTCGCCGCCGCCGACCTGGTCGCCGAGCTGACCAAGGTCAAGCACCCGATGGACGCGGGCCAGAAGGGCCAGCA
Organism: Micromonospora sp. NPDC050200; assembly: GCF_040656135.1. Lineage (NCBI taxonomy): Bacteria > Bacillati > Actinomycetota > Actinomycetes > Micromonosporales > Micromonosporaceae > Micromonospora > Micromonospora sp. NPDC050200. The sequence continues at coordinate 12,280 of NZ_JBFALG010000037.1, read as the reverse complement.
GGGCATCGAATGGTGAGCGCGGACGCGCCGTGGGCGCTGCCCCGGCTGGTCGTCGCCGCCCCGGCCAGCGGGCATGGCAAGACCACCCTGGCCACCGGGCTGCTCGCCGCGCTGCGCCGACGCGGCCTGGCCGTCAGCCCGCACAAGGTCGGCCCCGACTACATCGACCCCGGCTACCACGCCCTCGCCGCCGGCCGGCCCGGCCGCAACCTCGACCCCTGGCTGGTCGGCGAGGAGCGGATCGTGCCGCTGCTGCGGCACGGGGCGAGTGTCCCCACCCCCGCCGACGTGGCGGTCGTCGAGGGCGTGATGGGGCTGCACGACGGCGCGGTCGGCCACCGGTCGTACGCCTCCACCGCGCACGTCGCCCGGCTGATCGCGGCGCCCGTGCTGCTGGTCCTCGACACCACCGCGCAGGGCCGCTCGGCCGCCGCGCTGGTGCTCGGCATGCGCGCCTTCGACCCGGGCGTGCGCATCGGCGGGGTGGTGCTCAACCGGGTCGGCTCGCCTCGGCACGAGACCCTGCTGCGCGACGCCCTCGCCGAGGTGGGCGTGCCGGTGCTGGGGGCGGTCACCCGGGCCGCCGAGGTGACCGCGCCGTCGCGGCACCTCGGGCTGGTGCCGGTCGCCGAACGGGCCCCCGAGTCCCTGGCGGTCGTCGACGCCCTCGCGGAACTGGTCGGGTCCACCGTGGACCTCGACGCGGTGCTCGCCCTGGCCCGTACCGCCCCGCCGCTGACCGTCCCGGCCTGGGACCCGGCCGTCGCCGTCGGTGGTCCCGCCGGTGGGGACCGCCCGGTCGTCGCGGTCGCCGGCGGCCCGGCCTTCACCTTCTCGTACGCCGAGACCACCGAACTGCTTGCCGCGGCCGGCGCCGCCGTGGTCCGCTTCGACCCGCTGCGCGACCCCGCCCTGCCCGCCGGCGCCCGCGCCGTCGTCGTCGGCGGCGGCTTCCCCGAGGTGCACGTCGAGGCCCTCGCCGCCAACTCGTCGCTCCGCGCCGAACTGGCCGACTTCGAGGGACCGGTCGTCGCCGAGTGCGCCGGCCTGCTCTACCTCGGGCGCTCCCTCGACGGGGTGCCGATGTGCGGGCGGCTCGACCACACCGCCCGGATGAGCGGCCGGCTCACCCTCGGCTACCGCGCGGCCGTCGCCGCCGCCGACTCCCCGCCGCACCGGGCCGGCGAGCCGGTACGCGGCCACGAGTTCCACCGCACCACCACCGACCCCGGCCACGGGGACCGGCCGGCGTGGCGCTGGGACGGCGGCCGGCACGGCTTCGTCGACGGCCGGGTGCACGCCTCCTACCTGCACACCCACTGGGCCGCCCACCCGTCGGCCGCCCGCCGTTTGGTCGAGGCGGCCGGCCGGTGAGCGCGCCGACGGTGACCGGGGTGGGCGTCGGGCCGGGCGACCCGGAACTGCTCACCCTCAAGGCGGTGCGGGTGCTGCGCGAGGCCGACCTGGTGGTCGTACCGGTGCTGGACCGGCTGGCCGCCGACGGCGCCGCGCCCCCGGGTCGGGCGGAGACCACCGTGCGCGCGCACGTCACGCCGCGGCGGCTGCGGCGGCTGCCGTTCGCCCTGGACGACCGGGGCGGGGTCACCGCCCGCCGGGAGCGGGCCTGGGACGCCGCCGCCCGGGCCGTGGTGGCCGCCCTCGACGGCGGCGCCCGGTCGATCGCCTTCGCCACCATCGGCGACCCGAACGTCTACTCCACCTTCGGCTACCTGGCGCAGAGCGTCCGCGCGCTGCGCCCCGCCGTCGAGGTGCGCACCGTGCCCGGGGTCACCGCCATGCAGGAGCTGGCCGCGCGCAGCGGCGTGCCGCTCTGCGAGGGCCGCGAACCGCTGACCCTGCTGCCGGCCACCGCCGGGCTGGCGCCGGTCGCCGACGCGCTGGCCGGCCCGGGCACCGTCGTCGTCTACAAGGGCTGGCGGCGGCACCCCGAGCTGGTCGACGAACTGCGCCGGCACGACCGGCTCCCGGACGCCGTGCTCGGCCGCTCCCTCGGCCTGTCCGGGGAGCGGATCGGGCCGGTCGACGCCACCGCCGACGACCTGCCGTACCTGTCGACACTGCTGGTCCCGGCCCGTCGGGACCGCCGGGGAGGGAAACTGTGACGACCAACGGAAAGGTCTGGTTCGTCGGGGCCGGACCCGGCGCGGCCGACCTGCTCACCCTGCGCGCCGCCCGGGTGATCGGCGCCGCCGACGTGGTGATCTGGGCGGCCAGCCTGGTGCACGCCGACGTCCTCGCCCACGCCCGCGCCGACGCCGAGATCGTCGACTCGTCGCAGCTGCCGATCGAGGGGGTGCTGCCGCTCTACCGGCGGGCCGCCGCCGAGGGGCTGACCGTGGCCCGGATCCACTCCGGCGACCCCGCGCTCTGGGGCGCGGTGCAGGAACAGCTCGACCTCTGCCGGGCGCTCGACCTGGCCGTGGAGATCGTGCCCGGGGTGTCCTCGTTCACCGCCGTGGCGGCCATCGTCGGCCGGGAGCTGACCATCCCCGAGGTGGCCCAGTCGGTGATCCTCACCCGGCTCGAAGGCGGCAGGACGCCGATGCCGCCGGGGGAGCGGGTCCGCGACTTCGCCCGCCACGGCACCACGATGGCGCTGTTCCTCTCCGCCGCCCGCTCCGGGCAGGCGCAGGCCGAGCTGCTCGCGGGCGGCTACCCGCCGGACACCCCGGTCGTGGTGGCGTACCAGGCGACCTGGCCGGACGAGTTGGTGGTGCGCTGCGCGCTGGGCGACCTGGAGGCCACCGTCAAGGAACACCGGCTCTGGAAGCACACCCTCTTCCTGGTCGGCCCGGCGCTCGCCGCCACCGGCACCCGCTCGCACCTCTACCACCCCGGGCACTTCCACACCTTCCGCCGGGCCGAGCCGGCCGCCCGCGCCGAGCTGCGCCGCGCCCGCGCCGCTGGTGAGGCGACCGGGTCGGGGGACGGGCGCCGGGGATGACGTACGCCGAGCCGCCGCTGCGCGAGCCGGACCTGCCGCGTACCGCGAAGGTCCGGCCCACCGCGCTGCGCACCGGCTGGACCACCGGCGCCTGCGCGACGGCGGCGGCGAAGGCCGCGGTGACCGCGCTGGTCACCGGCGTGCCCGAGCCGGAGGTCGAGATCGGGCTGCCCGGCGGCCGGCGGGTGCGCTTCCCGGTCGCCCGGTGCGACCTCACCCCGGCGCCCGAGGCGCGCGCCGAGGCGGTGGTGGTCAAGGACGCCGGCGACGACCCCGACGTCACCCACGGCGCGCACCTCACCGCCACCGTCGGCTGGCGCTCCCGGCCCGGCCTGGACCTCGACGGCGGCCCCGGCGTCGGCACCGTCACCAAGCCCGGGCTCGGCCTCGCCGTCGGCGGCCCGGCGATCAACGAGACCCCCCGCCGGATGATCGGCCAGGCCGTGGCCGAGGTGGTCGACCTGACCGAGGTGGGCGTCCGGGTGGTGATCAGCGTGCCGGGTGGCGAGGTGATGGCCCGCAAGACCACCAACCGGCGGCTCGGCATCCTCGGCGGCATCTCCATCCTCGGCACCACCGGGATCGTCCGGCCCTTCTCCACCGCCTCCTGGCGGGCCAGCGTGGTGCAGGCGGTGCACGTGATGGCCGCCCAGGGCGAGTCGACCGTGGTGCTCTGCACCGGGGGGCGCACCGAGCGGGCCGCCCGGGAGTTGCTGCCGGAGCTGCCCGAGGTGTGCTTCGTCGAGGTCGGCGACTTCACCGGCGCGGCGGTCACCGCCGCCGTCGGCGACGGGATGACCGGGGTGGTCTTCGTCGGAATGGCCGGCAAGCTGGCCAAGCTCGCCGCCGGCATCCTGATGACCCACTACACCCGCTCCAAGGTGGACCTGTCGCTGCTCGGCGCGGTCACCGCCGAGGCCGGCGGCGACGCCGACCTGGTCGCGGCGGTCACCGCGGCGAACACCGGGCGGCACGCGTACGAGTTGTGGGAGGCCGCCGGCCTGCTCGGCCCCGCCGGGGACCTGCTCTGCCACCGGGTCCGCCAGGTGCTGCTCCGCTTCGCCGGGCGGGCGGTGAGCGTCGACGTGGCCATGGTCGACTTCGCCGGCTCCCGGGTCGTCGCCTCCTCGGGCCGGTGGGCGGCGTGACCGCCCCACGCTCGCGGGACGGTGACCTGGTCACTCACGGTGATGGCGTTCTGCGGCGGCCCACCAGCGACCGATATGACTCCCAGTCATGTTCATGCCTCAGCGGCATGTCGCGCACCGAAGACATGTCCGCCGTGGCGCCGGTGACCGTGGTGGGGATCGACGCCGCCGGTCGGCCGGCGCACCCCAGGCTGGCCGAGGCGCTGTCCGTGGCCGGGCTGGTGGTCGGGGCGGCCCGACACCTCGCCGCCGTGCCGGTGCCGCCCGGCTGCCCGACCGTGACCCTCGGGCCGCTCACCCCCGCCCTGGAGCGGCTCCGCGCCGCCGTCGCCGCCAGCGAGCCTGCCGTCGTGCTGGCCAGTGGCGATCCCGGCTTCTTCGGCATCGTCCGGCGGCTGCGGGCGGCCGGGCTGCCGCTGTGGGTGCTGCCCGCGGTCTCCAGCGTGGCTGCCGCGTTCGCCCGCGCCGGACTGCCCTGGGACGGCGCGGCGGTGGTGACCGCACACGGGCGCGACCCGCGGCCGGCGCTCAACGCCTGCCGCGCGCTGCCCGCCGTCGTGGTGCTCACCGCGCCCGGCGCCGGGGCGGCCGAGCTCGGGGCGGGCCTGGTCGGCTGGTCCCGCCGGCTCATGGTGGCCGAGCACCTGGGCACGCCCGACGAGCGGGTCACCTGGACCAGCCCGGAGGAGGCGGCGGGTCGCCCCTGGGAAGACCCCCACGTCCTGCTCAGCCTCGCCCCGCCCGCGGCCGGGGTGGACCGGGCCGCCGGAGGCGGGACGGGCCCGATGCGGGCGGACAACCAGCCGGCCGCCGCGCCGCCCGACGGCTGGGCGCTGCCCGAGTCCGCGTACGCCCACCGGAACTCAATGATCACCAAGGCGGAGGTACGGGCCCTGGTGGTGGCCCGCCTGCGCCCTCGGCTCGGCCGGCTGGTCTGGGACGTCGGCGCCGGCAGCGGCTCCGTGGGCATCGAGTGCGCGCTGCTCGGCGCGGCCGTGATCGCGGTGGAACGCGACCCGGAGGCACCGGTCCGGGCCAACGCCGCCCGGCACGGCGTCGACGTCCGGCTGGTGACCGGCCGTGCTCCCGAGGCGCTGTGCGGGTTGCCCGACCCGGACGCCGTCTTCGTCGGCGGCGGCGGGACCGACGTGCTCGCCGCGGTGGCCGCCCGCCGGCCGGACCGGGTGGTGGTCACCCTCGCCGCGCTGGACCGGGTCGCCCCCGCCGTGCACCTGCTGCGCGACGCCGGCTACGCGGTGGAGGGGAGCCAGCTCGCCGCCGCCCGGCTGGCCGACCTGCCCGGCGGTTCGCTGCGCCTGGCCGCCACCAACCCCGTGGTCGTGCTCACCGGGGAGCGCCGGTGACCAGACCACCCATCCACCACACCGGACCCTCACGGGGAGCGCACGTGCACCAGACCGCACCCGACACCGCACCGACCAGAGCCGCCACCGGGCCCGGCTCGGGCGGCACCGCGCCCGACCCGGCCGCCACCGTGCCGGCCCGGACCAGCCCCGCCACCGTCGGGCTCGTCGCCGCCACCGCCGCCGGTCGGCGGCACGCCCGTACCCTCGCCGACGCCTGGCCGCGTGCCCGGCAGGTGCCGGGGGAGACGGTCGCCGACGCGCTGCGGACCGCCTGGGCGGAGTGCGACGCGGTGGTGGCGTTCCTGGCCACCGGGGCGGTGGTCCGGATCCTCGCGCCGCTGCTCGCCGACAAGCGCACCGACCCGGCCGTGGTGGTCGTCGACGAGGCGGCCCGGCACGCGGTCGCCCTGCTCGGCGGGCACGCCGGGGGCGCCAACGCGCTCGCCGCCGAGGTGGCCGCGCTGCTCGACGCGCGGCCGGTGGTCACCACCGCCACCGACGCGGTCGGCCTGCCCGGCCTGGACACCCTCGGCTGGCCGGTCGAGGGGGCGGTGGCCGCGGTCTCCCGGGCGGTCCTCGACGGCGAGCCGGTCCGCCTCGACGCCGACGCCACCTGGCCGCTGCCGGCGCTGCCCGACAACGTGCGCACCGACGCGCCGGACGCCGGCTACCGGCTGCTGGTCACCGACCGGGTGGTGCCGCTGGACGGGCGGACCGCCGTGCTGCGGCCGCCGTCCCTGGTCGCCGGGATCGGCTCCAGCCGGGGCGTGACCGCCGCCGAGGTGGCCGGGCTGCTGCACCGGGCGCTCGCCGACGCCGGGCTGGCCCCGGCCAGCCTGCGCTGCCTGGCCAGCGTGGACCTCAAGGCCGACGAGGCGGGCATCGTGGACACCGCCCGCGCCCTCGGCGTACCCCTGCAGACCTGGCCGGCGGCGGAGCTGGCCGCCGTCGACGTGCCGCACCCCAGCGAGGTGGTCCGCGCCGCCGTCGGCACCCCCAGCGTCGCGGAGGCCGCGGCGCTGCGCGGCGGCGACGCCACCCTGCTGGTGCCGAAGACCGCCTCGGCGATGGCGACGGTCGCCGTCGCCCGGCACGCCCCGCGCGGCCGGCTGGCGATCGTCGGGCTCGGCCCCGGCGCGCCCGACCTGCGCACCCCGCGCGCGGTGGCCGAGCTGCGCCGGGCCGCCGTGGTCGTCGGCCTCGACCAGTACGTCGCGCAGGTCCGCGACCTGCTCCGGCCGGGCACCCGGGTGCTCGCCAGCGGGCTCGGCGCGGAGGAGGAACGGGCCCGCGCCGCCGTCGCCGAGGCCATCGCCGGCCACGCGGTCGCGCTCATCGGCTCCGGCGACGCCGGGGTGTACGCGATGGCCAGCCCCGCCCTGGAGTACGCCGACGCGCGCATCGACGTGGTGGGCGTGCCCGGGGTGACCGCCGGGCTGGCCGCCTCGGCGCTGCTCGGCGCGCCGCTCGGGCACGACCACGTCTACCTGAGCCTGTCCGACCTGCACACCCCCTGGGAGGTCATCGCGGGGCGGATCACCGCCGCCGCCGAGGGGGACCTCGTCACGCTGCTGTACAACCCGCGCAGCCGGGCCCGGGACTGGCAGCTCGGCGCGGCGCTGGCGCTGCTCGCCGCCCACCGCCCGCCGGACACCCCGGTCGGCGTGGTGCGCAACGCCAGCCGGGACGGCGAGCGGGTGCACCTGGCCACCCTGGCCACCCTCGACCCGGCGGCGGTCGACATGTACAGCGTGGTGGTCGTCGGCAGCACGCAGACCCGGCTGGTCGCCGGCCGGATGGTCACGCCCCGGGGGTACCGGTGGCGGCGGTGACCATCGGCGCCTGCCAGGGCTGCGGCGCCTGCCTGCTCACCTGCCCGACGCACGCGATCCGGCCGACGCCCGGCGGCCTCACCGTCCGCGACGACCGCTGCACCGGCTGCCTGGAGTGCCTGGAGATCTGCCCGGTGGACGCCATCCGCGCCACCGCCGAACCCGGAGGAGAGCGATGACTTCGACCCCGACCGCCGCCCCGCCCATCGGCCGGTGGAGCCGCGCCGAGCGGGTACGCCTCGGCGGCGTGGTGGCCGCCGTCGCCGCCCTGCACGTCGCCGGGTGGAGCCTCTACCTGTACTGGAGCGACCAGCCGGCGGCGGCCGGCGGACTGGCTGGCGCGGGCGCCCTGGCCTACCTGCTCGGCGTGCGGCACGCCTTCGACGCCGACCACATCGCCGCCATCGACGACACCACCCGGCTGATGCTGCTGCGCGGCCGCCGGGCGGTCGGCGTCGGCTTCTTCTTCGCCCTCGGGCACAGCGCGGTGGTGCTGCTGCTCGCCCTGGTGATCGGGCTCGCCTCGGCCACCATGACCGACCGGGGCCTCGCCGGGGTCCGCGAGGTCGGCGCGGTGGTCGCCGCGGCCACCGCCACCGCGTTCCTGCTGCTGGTGGCGGTGCTCAACGCGGCGGTGCTGGCCGGGTTGGCGAAGCTGTGGCGCCGGCTGCGCGCCGGTGCGCTGGACGAGTCCGAACTGGACCTGCTGCTGCTCAACCGGGGGCTGGTGTACCGGATCCTCGGCTCGCGGGCCCGGTCGCTGGTGCGTTCCTCCTGGCACATGGCCCCGGTCGGCTTCCTCTTCGGCCTGGGCCTGGAGACGGCCAGCGAGGTGACCCTGCTGTCGCTGTCGGCGAGCACCGCCGCCGGCGGCGGCCTGCCGGTGCTGGCCCTGCTCACCCTGCCGCTGCTCTTCGCCGCCGGGATGTCCGCCATGGACACCGCCGACAGCCTGCTGATGGCCCGCGCCTACTCGTGGGCGTACCGGCACCCGGCCCGGCGGCTCTGGTACAACCTGGCCACCACCGGCATGACCGTGCTGGTCGGCGGGCTGGTCGCCAGCGTCTACCTGGCCAGCCTGCTCGTCGACCACCTCGGCGTGAGCGCCCTGTCCGGGTACGCCGCGCTCGGCGACCACTTCGAACAGCTCGGCTACGCGGTGGTGGTGCTCTTCGTGCTGGCCTGGGGCGGTGCGGTGGCGCTGTGGAAGCTGCGCGGCCACGACCGGCGCTACGGCGGCGCGTCCGAGGGCCGGTCGTGACCCGGGTCGTGCACCCCATCGAGCGGGAGTCGTACCGGATCCTGCGGGAACGGGTCGACCTGCGGCACCTGCCCCCGCTGACCCGGGCGGTCACCGAGCGGGTGGTGCACGCCAGCGCCGACCTGGCCTACGTCGCCGACCTGGTCTGCGACGAGGCGGCGCTGGACGCCGCGCTGGCCGCGCTGCGCGCCGGCGCGCCGATCGTGACCGACGTCTGGATGGTCGCCGCCGGGATCACCCGGGCCGGCCGGGAGATCGTCTGCCCGGTCGCCGAGCCGGCCGCCGCCGACCTGGCCCGCGACACCGGCCTGACCCGCTCGGCGGCGGCGGTGCGGATCGCCCTGGACCGGGTCGGGCCGGGCGCGGTCTGGGTGGTCGGCTGCGCGCCGACCGCGCTGGCGGAACTGATCACCCTCGACGCGGCGCCCGCCCTGGTCGTCGGGTTGCCGGTCGGCTTCGTCGGCGCCGCCGAGAGCAAGGCGGCGCTGCGGGCCAGCGGCCTGCCCGCCGTGTCCAACGTCGGCGAGAAGGGCGGCTCGGCGGTCGCCGCCGCCGCCCTCAACGCCCTGCTGTACCAGGAGGAGGCGCCATGACCGCGCTGGTCATCGTCGGACACGGCACGCGCAGCGCGGCCGGGGTCGACCAGTTCACCGCGCTCGTCGACCGGGTCCGCCGCCGGGCCACCGGCGGTGTCGGCGACGTCGAGGGCGGCTTCATCGAGCTGTCCCGCCCGCCGCTTACCGACGCGGTCGCCGCGCTGGCCGACCGGGGGCACCGGTCGCTGGTGGCGCTGCCCCTGGTGCTCACCGCCGCCGGGCACGGCAAGGGCGACATCCCGGCCGCGATGGCCCGCGAGCAGGCCCGCCACCCCGGCCTGACCTACCGCTACGGCCGCCCGCTCGGGCCGCACCCGCTGCTGCACGCCGCCCTGGCGGAGCGGATCGACGCCGCCCTCGCCGGGGACGACCGGGCCGGCACCTGGGTGGCGTTGATCGGCCGGGGCTCCACCGACCCGGACGCCAACGCCGAGGTGGCCAAGGTCGCCCGGCTGCTGTGGGAGGGACGCGGCTACGCCGGGGTCGAACCGGGCTTCGTCTCCCTGGCGGAACCGTCCGTGCCGGCGGTGCTGGAGCGGCTGCGCCGGCTCGGCGCCCGGCGGATCGTGGTCGCGCCGTACTTCCTCTTCGCCGGGGTGCTGCCGGACCGGATCGTCGCCCGGTCGGCCGAGTTCGCCGCCGCCCATCCCGACCTGGACGTGCGGGTGGCCGACCTGATCGGCGACTGCGACGCGCTGGCCGACCTGGTCCTGGAGCGGCACGCCGAGGCGCTGCGCGGGGACATCCGGATGAACTGCGACACCTGCGCGTACCGGGTGCTGATGCCCGGTTTCGCCGACAAGGTGGGCCGGCCGCAGACCCCGCACGACCACCCCGACGACCCGGTGGGCGGCCACGGCCACCACCACCATCACCACGGCCGTCACCACGGTCAGGACCCCGGCCTGCGTCCGGGGCAGGTCGCTGTGGTGGGCGGCGGGCCCGGCCCCGACGACCTGATCACCGTACGGGGCAGGGCGCTGCTGGACGCCGCGGACGTGGTGGTGGCCGATCGGCTGGCCCCGCGTGGCCTGCTCGCCGGGCTGCGTCCCGGGGTGCTGGTGGTGGACGCGGCGAAGGTGCCGCGCGGGCCGTCGATGGGGCAGGACACCATCCACGACACCCTGATCACGCACGCCCGGGCCGGCCGGCGGGTGGTCCGGCTCAAGGGCGGTGACCCGTACGTCTTCGGCCGGGGCCACGAGGAGGTCCAGGCCTGCGCGGCGGCCGGCGTGGAGACCGTGCTGGTGCCCGGGGTGAGCAGCGCGGTCGCCGCGCCGGCCCTGGCGGGCGTGCCGGTCACCCACCGGGGGGTCGCCCACGAGTTCACCGTCGCCTCCGGCCACCTGCCGCCCGGGCACCCGGACTCACTGGTGGACTGGGCGGCGCTGGGCCGCGCCCGGGGCACCCTGGTGCTGCTGATGGCGGTCGACACCGTCCAGAAGATCGCGGCGGTGCTGGTCGAGCACGGCCGTGCGGCCGACACCCCGGTCCTGGTCGTGCAGGACGCCGGCCAGCCGGGACAGCGGTCGCTGTCGTGCCGGCTGGACGAGGTCGGCGAGCTGGCGGCGAGGGAGGGCGTCCGGCCGCCGGCGGTCTTCGTGGTGGGCCCGGTGGTGGCCCTCGCCCCGGTCTCGGGCGTCCCCGCGGGCTGATTCGGTCCGCTACCGTTCCGGGTGGCCGCGCCGGCGGCCACGGGGAGGTTCCGGCATGGTCGCCGAGGTGGTCGCCCTGCGGTACTACGGGCGTTGCGGGACGGCACGGCGGATCCGGCGCTGACCGAGGTCACTGGCCGCATCCTGGCCGACGTGGAACGGCACGTCCCGTTCCACGTCGACCGGCTGCGGGCCGGCTTCGCCGACACGTCTGCCCCGGTACGGCTGGCGGTGGCCGCCGGGGTGTTCCGCCCGATCGTCGCCGACGTGTTCCGCCGGTGTCGGCTTTCTCCGAGCGCGGGCCCGTTCCCGCCCGCCGATCCGGCCTGCCAAGTCTGTCGCTGGTCGTGGTGCCCGCCCGGATTCGTCCGGAAACGCGGGTACGGCCGGTCACCGGCCCGGCAGCACAGGTCAGCCCGCCAGGGCCCGGGCCACCGCGTACCCGAGGGACGCGGCGGCCAGGCCGGCGGCCACGCTGACCAGCACGTTGGCCAGGGCGTGGCGCCGGGCGCCGGAGCGGGCCAGCCGCAGCGTCTCGTAGCCGAAGGTGGACCAGGTGGTCAGCGCGCCGCAGAAGCCGGTGCCGACCAGGGTGGTGACGGCCGGCCCGGCGGGGACGGCGAGCACCGCGCCGAGCAGCAGCGAACCGGCCACGTTGACGGTGAGCGTCCCCCAGGGGAAGACCGAGTCGTGCCGCGCCTGCACGACCCGGTCGGCCAGGTAGCGCAGCGGCGCGCCGAGCGCCGCGCCGACGGCGATGAGCAGGACGGTCACCGGGCGCTCCGGTCCAGCAGCCGGCCGGCCAGCGCGTCCCCGGCCCAGACCGCGAGCAGCCCGGCGACCAGCGTCGCCGCCAGGTACGCCAGCGCGGTCGGCGCGGCCCCGGCGGCGACCGCCCGTTGGGCGTCCACCACGTACGCGGAGAAGGTGGTGAACCCGCCGAGCACGCCGACGCCGAGGAACGGGCGGGCCAGCGGGGCGGCGTCGCGCCGGCCGAGCACCGCCATCAGCGCCCCGATCAGCAGGCACCCGGTCACGTTGACGCCGAAGGTCGCCCACGGGAAGCCGGTCGGCGGGTGCGGCAGGGCCGCCTGGATGCCGGCCCGGGCCAGCGCGCCGAGCACCCCGCCCGCGGCGACGGCGCCGAGCACGGCGGCCGGGTGCGCGGCCAGTTCGCTCCGGTCGGCGGGTACGCGCAGGTCGACGTCGGGGTCGATCCGCCGGGGTGCTGACACCTGACCTCCTACCGGCACCCGGACCACGGGCCGGGACCGCGGGCGTACCCGGCGCGGTTCTGCCGGTCGCGGCCGGGACGGCGGGCCGCACCGCCGGCGCCGCCCGCGAGCATATCCCCGCTCTGCCCCGGGGCCCGGCAGCCCGTCGCGGCCGCGCCGTGCGGCCCGGCGCAGGGCGGGCAGAGCTGATGGTAGAAGGCGTCCACCTCGCGGTAGCGCTG
>NZ_JBFALG010000036.1:0-68498 GCF_040656135.1 Micromonospora sp. NPDC050200 | reverse complement strand
AGTCCTGGAAATCGTCATCGAAGGAGAATCCATCCTCGCCCCGGGAGGGCTACTTGCTCTGAACCGCTGGTCTCACCCAACCCTGACACCCAGGGGAACCGCACCACGGGGACGCCGCTCTCGGCGGCGCGACGAGTAGTGGCAACCAGCCGCCGCAGGTGCTCCGGGTCGGTATCCCGTATCGGTGTCTTGACCAACAACGGGCCCTCATCCGTGTCGGCGACCCACTGCCTGCTGGTGTAGCCGGCGTCGAGCCGGCGGATGTCCGCGACTCGCATGCCCGGGCACGCCTCGACCAGGGCGCTACGGACAACATGGGTCCCGACCGTCTCTTCCGTCATCGATTCCTCGTCGGCGGGCATGTCACCCTCCGCCACCGCCAGGTCGTGATTCATGCGAGGAAGTGTGCCAGTGCTGGCGGATCTCCTTGTCGGGCAGTCGTAGACCGTCCGGCCTCCCGGGGGACGGGACAAGGTGGAGCGGGGCCGGTGGGGCCCTGGCAGTTTGCGGTCGGTTCCCATCTTGGGGACAGGTAGGGTCGCCCAATGGCTGACGCTGTCGTGATCCCCGGCGGTATGTTCGGACCGGGAGCGCCCCTGCTCATGTACGCCGGCGATGTAGCCGAGCGGCGGGGCGCAACAGTGCACCGGTACTCCTGGTCGCAAGAGCGGCCGAAGCCAGATGAGCCGGAAATTGAGGGCTGGGTGCGCGGCGAGATCACTCCGCTACTCGACGCTGTCGGTGGTCGTCCGCTGCTTATCGCCAAGTCCCTCGGTACGAATGCGGCAGCAGTTGCCGCCGGAAGATCACTGCCCGCGGTCTGGCTCACGCCCTTGCTCAGTCTGCCGTGGGTGGCCGAAGCGCTGAGCCACGCGACCGCGCCCTTCCTCCTCGTCGGTGGCACGGCCGACAAGGTATGGGACGGTGAACTGGCCCGCCGGCTGTCACCCCATGTGCTGGAGGTGGACGGAGCCGATCACGGTATGTACGTACCCGGTCCGCTCACCGAATCCATCGGGGTGCTCGGTCGTGTCGCGGTCGCCATCGACGAATTCCTCGACGCGATCGACTGGCCGAAATAGGTTGTGTCACGGCGACAACCCGATGATCAACGAAAGCCGCCCCTTCCGGCCGAGGCCGAAAGGGGCGGTCGTGGTTCGCAGGTCAGCGGCCGGCGGGCTTGAGGCCCAGCGGCTTGCCGAGCAGGGACTCCCGGCGCACGGCGAGGCGGTCGGCGACCTGAGCGAGGGCCCTCGACGCCGGGGCGTCCGGCGCGGCCAGCACGATCGGGTTGCCGGCGTCGCCGCCCTCGCGGACCCGGGTGTCCAGCGGGATCTGCCCCAGCAGCGGCACCTGCGCGCCGATCGTCCGGCTCAGCGACTCGGCCACGGCCTGGCCGCCACCGGCGCCGAAGACCTCCATCCGCGAGCCGTCCGGCAGCTCCAGCCAGGCCATGTTCTCGATGACGCCGACCACCCGCTGGTGGGTCTGCAGGGCGATCGCGCCGGCCCGTTCGGCGACCTCCGCGGCCGCGGCCTGCGGGGTGGTCACCACCAGGATCTCGGCGTTGGGCAGCAGCTGGGCCACCGAGATGGCGATGTCGCCGGTGCCCGGGGGCAGGTCGAGCAGGAGGACGTCCAGGTCGCCCCAGTAGACGTCGCCGAGGAACTGCTGCAGCGCCCGGTGCAGCATCGGGCCGCGCCACACCACGGCGGCGTTGCCCGGGGTGAACATGCCGATCGAGATCACCTTCACGCCGTGCGCCTGCGGCGGCATGATCATGTCCTCGACGCGGGTCGGGCGGCCGTCCGCGCCGAGCATCCGGGGCACCGAGTGGCCGTAGATGTCGGCGTCGACCACGCCGACCGAGAGGCCCCGGGCGGCCAGCGCGGCGGCCAGGTTGACCGTCACGCTGGATTTGCCGACGCCGCCCTTGCCGCTGGCCACCGCGTACACCCGGGTCCGGGAGCCGGGCTGGGCGAACGGGATCACCGGCTCCTCGGTGGCGGTGCCGCCGCGCAGCTTCGACTGCAGTGCCTGGCGCTGCTCGGGGCTCATCACGCCGAACTCGATCTCGACACCCGTCACGCCGGGGACCGCCATTACGGCGGCGGTGATGTCGGCGCGCAGCTTGTCCTTCAGCGGGCAGCCGGCGACGGTGAGCAGCAGCTCGACGCGTACGACGCCGTCGTCGCCGACCACGGCGGAGCGGACCATGCCGAGGTCCGTGATCGGGCGGCGGATCTCCGGGTCGTTGACGGTGGCCAGGGCGGCCTGGATCGCGTCGGAGATGGTGCTGACGGGAGCTGACATGCCCGCCATGCTACGTCGGCGGCGATCCGTCGCCGCCGCCAGCGGGGCCGGTGTGAGCGAATCGGTGGCCGCCCGGGCCCCCGGGTCACCGCGCCGGTCAGTCCTCCGGCCGGCCGTCCCGGGCGTAGTCGTCGTCCAGGTCGTCGCGGGGCTCGTCGAGCCCCTCCCCGCCCCGCTGGGCGGACTTCTCCTGCTGCCGACGTTCCAGCCTCTGCCGGCGCTGGGCCGCCTCGTCCAGCTCCTCGGCCAGCCGGGCCAGCTCCGAGCGGAGGAAGTCCCGGGTGGCCACCTCGCCCATCGCGATCCGCAGCGCGGCGACCTCCCGGGCCAGGTACTCGGTGTCGGCCTTCTGCAGGGTGGCCCGCCGCCGGTCCTCCTCCAGCGCCACCCGGTCCCGGTCGGCCTGCCGGTTCTGCGCGAGCAGGATCAGCGGGGCCGCGTACGAGGCCTGCAACGACAGCACCAGGGTGAGAAAGGTGAAGGTGTACGGGTCGAAGCGCAGGCTCGCCGGGGCCAGGGTGTTCCAGCCGAACCAGAGCGCGATCACCACCGTCATGTAGACGATGAAGTTCGCCGTACCCATGCTCCGGGCGATCCCCTCGGACCACCGGCCGAAGGTCTCCTGGTCGATCCGGGGCAGCTTCACGCCCCGGGGCTCGCGGGGCTGGTCCAGCCGCTCGGCCCGGCGCTGCTCACTCATCCGGGGCCGTCCGGTTCCGGGTCGGCGGCGGACGGGGCCGGTCCGGCGTCCCGGTCCCGCCAGTCGCGGGGCAGCGAGTGGTCGAGCACGTCGTCGACGGTGACCGCCCCAACCAGCCGGTTGCTGCGGTCCACCACCGGCATCGCCACCAGGTCGTAGGTGGCCATCCGGCGGGTGATCTCCGGCAGCGGGGTGGTCGGCCGCAGCGGGTCGATGTCGTTGACCACCACCCCGCCGAGCAGGTCGGCCGGCGGCTCCCGGAGCAGCCGCTGGAAGTGCACCATGCCCAGGTAGCGGCCGGTCGGCGTGGTCATCGGGGCACGGGTCACGAAGACCTGCGCGGCCACGGCGGGAGAGAGCTGCTCCTCCCGGATCCGGGCGAGGGCCTCCGCGACCGTGGCGTCGGGCGGCAGGATCACCGGCTCGGAGGTCATCACGCTGCCGGCGGTGCCGGAGGCATAGCGCAGCAGCTGGCGGACCGGGTCGGCCTCGTCCGGCTCCATCAGGTCGAGCAGCACGTCCTGCTCCGGCGGGGGCAGCTCGTTGAGCAGGTCGGCGGCGTCGTCCGGGTCCATCTCCTCCAGCACGTCGGCGGCCCGCTCCCGGTCCAGCGCGGCGATGATCTCCACCTGGTCGTGCTCGGGCAGTTCGCTGAGCACGTCGGCGAGGCGTTCGTCGTCCAGCGCCGCCGCGACCTCGTTGCGCCGCGCGTCGGGCAGGTCCTGGAGGGCGTTGGCCAGGTCGGCCGGGCGCATGTCCTCCAGCACGGAGAGCAGATTGGCCGTACCCCGGTTGTCGGCGATCCCGCTCAGCCCGCGGACCCGGTCCCACTCGACCTGGTGCAGATGGCCGCGGCGGGTGAGCCGGCCGGTCTGCTCGCGGACGGCGACCCGGGACAGCGACCACTCGCCAGTTCGGTTGCACTCCATCGCCACGTCGACCACCGTGCCCGGCTGGCCGCCCGGTTCGAGCTGGACCCGCCGGTCCAGCAGCTCCTGGAGCACCAGCAGCTCGTTGGGGCGTTTTTCGAAGCGGCGCAGGTTGAGGGTGCCGCTGCCGAGCACGACCGCGTCCGCCTCGATGGAGGTGATCCGGTTGATGGACAGGAAGATCCGCCGACGCATCGGCATCTCGGCGACCAGGCCCACCACCTCGGGTGGCCGCTGGGCCGGCCGGATCCGGGCCACCGCGTCACGCACCCGACCCACCTGGTCACCGTTCGGGTCGAAAACGGCGACTCCGGCGAGTCGTGCGAGGTAGACCCGGTTCGGCGTGCTCACGGCAACAGCCTAAGCGCCTAGTGTCTAGCAACATGTCGACCTTGGCCTACGAGATCGTGGACGTCTTCACCGACCGCCCGTTCGCCGGCAACCCGCTGGCCGTGGTGTTCGGCGCCGAAGGGCTGGCCACCGAACAGATGCAGGCGCTCGCGCTGGAGTTCAACCTCTCGGAGACGGTGTTCGTGCTGCCGCCGACCCAGGTCGGCGCCACCTACCGGGCCCGGATCTTCACCCCGGCCGAGGAGTTGCCGTTCGCCGGGCACCCGAGCGTCGGCGCGGCGGTGACCGCCAGCCGGCGCGGAATGTTCGGTGTGGGCAGCGTCACCCAGGAGTGCGGCGCCGGGGTGCTGCCGATCGAGGTCACCGCGACCGGGGCCACCCTGACCGGCGGCACCCCCACCCTCGGGCCGGAGCTGGACCCCGAGCCGCTGCTGGAGATGGCCGGCCTCACCGCCGACGATTACGCCGGCCCGGCGCCCCGGGTGGCCGGCTGCGGGCTGGAGTTCCCCTACCTTCCGGTCCGCCCGGACGCGGTGGCCCGCGCCAGGGTCAACGCGGCGGCGGCCCAGCGGTACGGGGTGGAGCACGTCAGCGTCTTCTCCTGGGACGCCGACGCGCACACCGCGCACGCCCGCGTCTTCGTGCCCGGGCTCGGCGTGCCGGAGGACCCGGCCACCGGCTCGGCCGCTCTCGGCCTCGGCGTCTGGCTGGTCGCCAGCGGGCTGCTCCCCGGCGAGGGGCGCTCCGAGTACGCGGTCCGCCAGGGCATCGAGATCCACCGCCCGTCGGCGCTGGCCTGCACGGTGACCGCAGCCGGCGGTGCGGCGGTCGGCGCCACCGTCTCCGGTCAGGTCATGGCGGTGGCCCGGGGCGAGATCCTGGTCCCGCCGTTCGTCGGCTGAGCGGACCCGGTGACCGGACGGCCGACGTAGGAGAGGATGCCGGTGTGACGGACGAGGTGGACGCCCCACGGTCGACGCCGCTGGTCGACGAGGCGATGAAGAAGGCGGCTGTGGCCTGGGTGAGTGTCGGCGACGGCCCGGCGCTGGCGTTGTGGTGCGTACCGCTGGAGGGTTCGCTCTTCGTGGTCAGCGGGCCGGGTGAGCAGTCCGCGCCCGGGCTGGCCGAGGCGGCCGAGGCGCGGGTGACCCTGCGCGGCGACCACGGCGGGCGGATCGTGACCTGGCCGGCCCGGGTGACCCGGCTGACGCCGGGCACCGAGGCGTGGGAGACCTCCGCCCCGCTGGTGGGGGCGAAGCGGCTGAACGCCCCGGGGCCCACCGCCGACCTGGTGGCCCGCTGGGCGGCCGACGGCTGCGCGCTGACCCGCCTCGCCCCGGCCGGCCCGCCGGACGCCGGCGCGGACCTGCCGGCCGGGTCGCTGGCCGAGGTGCCGCGGGAGACCCCCGTCGTGCGGGCCACCCGCAAGCCGTTCCGCCTGCACAAGGTCCGCCGCCGCTGAGCCGGGGAAGGACCTCGGTCCGGATCAGCACCCCACCGGCACCGCGTCGACCAGCTCGACCACCTCGGTGAGCGAGCCGACGACCGGACCGTGCCAGTCCGGCTCGGCGTCGAAGACCAGGTGCCCGGCCAGGTCGGGGGCGGCCAGCCGCACCCCGGTCATCCCCGCCCGCTGCGCGCCGGTCAGCTCCCGGCTGCCGCCGTCGCCGACGTACAGGCAGTCCTCCGGCCGTACCTCGAGCCGCCGGCAGGCGGCCAGGTAGAGCGCCGGGTCCGGCTTGCACCGGCCGACCTGAACGGAGAAGACCCGCGCGTCGAGCAGCGGGGCGACCGCCAGCTCCGGCAGGAACGCCGGCAGCTCGTGGGTGCAGTCGCTGACCACGCCCGTCCGGACGCCCCGCTCGCGCAGCGCGGCGAGGGCCGGCACCGCGTCCTCGCGTAGCCGGGTGTCGGCGCGTACCGCTTGGTGCCGGGAGGCCACCGCCGCCCGGACGGCGGCGTCGGAGGGGCGTACGCCGGCCTGCGCGCACACCCAGCGCAGGGTCGACTCGGCGTTGCCGTGCCGGCCTGTGGCCCGCTGGTAGAAGGTGCGATCGAGTACCGCGGTGAGCGTGTCGACGGGGCAGCCGAGCAGCTCGGCGGTCATCTGGTGGGCCGAGCCGCGCTGTACGCAGCAAGTCAGGGTGCCGAAGAAGTCGAACAGCACCGCGGGATACCTGGGCATGGGGGGAGCGCCTCCGGACGTCGAGGGGTCGCCGGCGGGGACGCGCATGATCGTAACGGAGTGCTGACGTTCCGTGGTGTCGGGTGTTGTGTGAGTATTGCTCTCCGTGTCTCCCACCCCGCACCGGCCGACGGTGGACCCGTTGACCGTCGGCGTCCTCGCGCTCGCGGTCGCCGCCGTCTCTTCCTCCGCCCCGCTGGTCGCCTTCGCCGCGGCCCCGGCCCTGGCCATCGCGTTCTGGCGCAACCTGCTCTCGGTCGCCGTGCTCGGCCCGTTCTCGCTGGCCCGCCGCCGGGCCGAGTTCCGGGCGCTGACAGTGGGGGCCGGCCGGCGGGAGGGCTGGTACTGCGTGCTGTCCGGGGTGGCGCTGGCCGCCCACTTCGCCACCTGGATGCCGAGCGCGCAGCTCACCTCGGTCGCCGCGGCGACCGCGCTGGGCGCCACCCAGCCGGTCTGGCAGGGGCTGATCGCCCGCTGGCAGGGCCGGCACCTGCCGTACGCGGTCTGGGCCGGCATCGCGGTGGCGGTCACGGGCGCGGTGCTCGCCACCGGCGCGGACGTCGCCGTCTCCGGGCGGGCCTTCGCCGGGGACCTGCTGGCGATCACCGGCGGCCTGTTCGCCGCCGTCTACACCGCCTTCGGTGAACGCGCCCGGGCCACCATCAGCACCACCACCTACACCACCATCTGCTACGGCGTCTGCGCGCTGATCCTGCTGGTGGTCTGCCTGGTCGGCGGGGTGCCACTGCGCGGATACGACTCCGCCACCTGGCTGGCCGTCCTCGGCCTGGTCGCCGGCGCCCAACTGCTCGGGCACTCGATGTTCAACTACGCCCTGCGCCGCGTCTCGGCCACCACGGTCAGCGTGCTGGTCCTGCTGGAGGCGCCCGGCGCCGCCCTGATCGGCTGGGTCTGGCTCGGCCAGCTGCCCCGCCCGCTCGCCCTTCCCGGGCTGGCCCTGCTGCTGGCCGGGGTGGCCGTGGTGGTGCTCGGCGGCGCCCGCGCCGGCCGCCGCCCCGCGCCGGCCCCGGTCCCCGCCGACGCCGTCCCACCCGCCGGCTGACCGGTCGGCTCTTCGCCCAAGTACGCCGATTCCGCCGCCACGACCGCCGCCGGCACGTGAGAGTGCGGGGGGAGGTGGTGACGATGGCGCGGCGACAGGGCGACGACGACGGGCCCGACATTGGCACCGTCGTCACCCCGTCGGCCGAGTTCCCGCCGCTCAACCCGGAGGAACTGGGCACCCTGCGCCGGATCGGTGACCGCTGGCGCGCCGACCAGCCCGGCGAGTTACCGGTCGACCCGGCCCTCGGCCGGCACGGGGTACGCCCCACCCCGACCCGCTTCGGCCGGCTGGCCCCGATCGCCATGTTCCGCCCGGACGAGCCGGGCGAGCTGGTCGCCACCCCACCGGCCAACCTGCCCGGCTCCCGCCTGGGTCGGGCGCTGAGCCGGCTGCGCCGGGGCGTCCTCGGCCCACCGCTGACCAGTTCGGCGGTGCTCTACGAGCGGATGCGCAAGCTGGTGGCGCTGCCGATCCTCTCCTCCGACCTGCTCAGCTCGGTCGCGTACGGGCCGGAGGCGTTGCTGAGCGTGCTGGTGCTGGCCGGCGGCGGGGCGCTGGGGCTGTCCCTGCCGCTGGCCGCCGCGCTGGTCGTACTCATGATCGCCGTCGGCATCTCCTACCGGCAGACCATCCCCGCCTACCCGCACGGCGCCGGGTCCTACATCGTCGCGGGGGACAACCTGGGCGCCGGTGCCGGACTGACCGCCGCGGCCGGGCTGATGCTCGACTACGTGCTGACCGTGGCGGTGTCGGTGGCCGCCGGGGTGCACGCGGTCACCTCGGCGCTGCCCAGCCTGATGCCGTTCACCGTCCCGCTCGGGCTGTTGGTGATCGCGGTGCTGCTCGCCGGCAACCTGCGCGGGGTCCGCACCGCCGGCAACATCTTCGTGCTCCCCACGTACGTCTTCGTGGTCGCGCTGCTGGGGCTGCTGCTGGTCGGTTACCTGCGCGCCGCCGGGCGGGGGTTCGCGCCGGTGCCGCCGCCGGCGGTGCCGGCGGCCGAGGGGCTCGGCCTGCTGCTGGTGCTGCGCGCCTTCGCCTCGGGCGCGGTGTCGATGACCGGCATCGAGGCGGTGTCCAACGCGATCCCGGCGTTCCGCCCGCGGGAGTGGCGCAACGCCCGTACCACGCTGAGCTGGATGGTGGCGACGCTGGTGCTGCTCTTCGCCGGGCTCACCCTGCTGATCCACCTGGACGGCCTGGCACCGACGACCGGGCAGACCCTGCTCTCCCAGTTGG
Organism: Micromonospora sp. NPDC050200; assembly: GCF_040656135.1. Taxonomy (NCBI): domain Bacteria; kingdom Bacillati; phylum Actinomycetota; class Actinomycetes; order Micromonosporales; family Micromonosporaceae; genus Micromonospora; species Micromonospora sp. NPDC050200. The sequence goes on along the minus strand of NZ_JBFALG010000036.1, from coordinate 59,715 downwards.
CCCGGCTCACCTTCCCCACCGGCCCCTGGTACGGCGTCATCCAGGCCGCCACCGCGCTGATTCTGCTGCTGGCGGCGAACACCGCCTTCAACGACTTCCCCCGGCTGCTCTTCTTCATGGCCCGGGCCGGCCACGCGCCCCGCCGCTTCCTGCACCTGGGGGACCGGCTGGCGTTCAGCAACGGCCTGGTCGCGCTCTCCGCGACCGCCGCGCTGGTCTTCGCCACGTTCGGCGGGCACACCGAGCAGCTGATCCCGCTCTACGCGGTCGGGGTGTTCCTCGCCTTCACCCTCTCCCAGGCCGGCATGGTGGTGCACTGGCGCCGTCATCGCGGGGCCGGGTGGCAGCGGCGGCTGTTGATCAACGCGGTCGGCGCGACGCTCTCCGGGCTGGTGCTGGTCACCGCGGCGGTCGCCAAGTTCAGTCAGGGCGCCTGGGTGGTGGTGGTCGCCGTGCCGCTGCTGGTGCTGCTCTTCCACCGGGTGCACCGGCACTACCAGGCCCTGAACGCCGCGCTGGCCCTGCGCCCGCCGCCCGTCGCGCCGGCCGAGACCGGCCCGGCCGAGGGCCAGCCCGGGCCGGCCGAGGGCGAGGAACTGCCCCAACAGGTACGCCACCTGGTGGTGGTCCCCATGGCCCGACTCAACCGGGCCTCGCTGCGCGCCCTGGCGTACGCGGTGTCGCTGGGCCAGCCGACGCTGGCGGTGCACATCGCCCCGGAGGAGAAGGAGTCGGACCGGTTCCGCGAGCAGTGGCAGGCCTGGGGGGACCACGTACGGCTGGAGACCATCGTGTCGCCGTACCGGGCGGTGATCGGGCCGCTGGCGCACTACCTGGAGGCGCTGCACGGCACCGCGCCGGAGCTGGTGCTGACCGTGATCGTGCCGGAGGTGGTGCTGCGCCGGCGCTGGCACGGCCCGCTGCACAGCCGTACCGAGCAGCGGCTGCGCCGGGCGTTGCGGGAGCTGCCGGGGGTGGTGGTCACCAGCGTCCCGGTGCACCTGGCGGAGTGACCGTTAGAGGAGGTCCGCGAAGTGCTCCTCCACCAGCGCGGTGACCGCCGCGGCGTCCCGGCTGCCGCCCACCCGGACCACCCGGATGCCGAGTTCGTCGGCCCGGGCCACCGCGTCGGCGGCGACCAGTTCGTCGCGGGCCAGCCGGTTGCGCGGTGCCCGCGCGGAGTCGCTCACCCCGTCGGCGACGGCGCCCGTCCGGGGCAGCCGCCCGATCTGGTACGCCCGGAACTCCGCCGTCGGCACGCTCACCCGTCGATGCCGACGGCCTTGGCGCTGGCCGTCCAGAGCCGCGCGGCGAGCTGCGGGTCGGCCGCCTTGCGCAGCGGCCGGCGCAGCCGCCGGTCGGCGTAGTAGGCGCCGTCGACCAGCCGGGACGGGTCCTGGTTGGCCAGCCAGACCAGTGTCTCCGCGCCCTTCTCGGGGCTGCGGAACGGCATGATCCGCATGCCGAGGGCGACCAGCCGGCTGTCCGCGCCGAACCGGGTCCGCACCACTCCGGGGTGGAAGCAGTACGACCGGACGTCCGGCCAGCGCCGGGCCGCCTCCGCGGTGAACAGGATGTTCGCCTGCTTGCTGGTGCCGTACGCGCGGATCGGCCGGTACGGGCGCAGCGTGGCGTTCAGGTCGTCCGGGTCGAGCACCCCGCTGCGGTGCGCGCCGGAGGCCGTCACCACCATCCGGCCGATCCGGTCGGCCAGCAGGTTGCTCAGCAGGAACGGGGCCAGGTGGTTGGCCTGCATGGCGAGTTCGAAGCCGTCCACGGTGGTCAGCGGCTCCAGCACGATCGCCCCGGCGTTGTTGGCCAGCACGTCGATCCGGTCGTACGCCGTCCGCAGCCGCTCGGCGAGGCCACGAACGTCGTCGAGCACCGCGAAGTCGGCGCGGAACAGTTCGGGACGCTCGCCGCAGGCTTCGCGTACCTGGATGCCGGCGGCCTGTAGGCGGGCCGGGTCGCGCCCGACCAGCACGACCCGGTCGCCCCGGCGGCCCAGGGCGGTCGCGGCGGCCAGACCGATGCCGGAGCTGGCCCCGGTCACCACCACGGTCCGACGCCCAGTGAGATCTTCCACAGGTCCATTCACCCCGGTCACGGCACGAGGTTACCGTGGCGTCACAACGCCCTTTGGGATCGTCAAGTTCTCGTTCGTCATCCAGGTGGCGTCGGCAGGTCCGCCGGACGCTGGAAGGAGCGCATCCTATGGCCGCAGTCGGTCGTCCCCGCCGGTCCTGCCTCGCCGTGCCGGGTTCCAGCGTCAAGATGCTCGGCAAGGCCCAGGGCCTCCCCGCCGACCAGGTCTTCCTCGACCTGGAGGACGCGGTCGCCCCGCTGGCCAAGCCGGACGCCCGCAAGAACATCGTCGCCGCGCTCAACGAGGGCGACTGGGCCGGCAGGACCCGGGTGGTCCGGGTCAACGACCTGACCACGCCGTGGACCTACCGGGACGTCATCGAGGTGGTCGAGGGCGCCGGCGCGAACCTCGACTGCATCATGCTGCCGAAGGTGCAGAACGCCGCGCAGGTGCAGTGGCTGGACCTGACGCTGACCCAGATCGAGAAGACCCTCGGCCTGGAGATCGGCCGGATCGGCATCGAGGCGCAGATCGAGAACGCCGCCGGCCTGGTCAACGTCGACGCCATCGCGGCCGCGTCGCCCCGGGTGGAGACCATCATCTTCGGCCCGGCCGACTTCATGGCCTCGATCAACATGAAGTCGCTGGTGGTCGGCGCGCTCATCCCCGACTACCCCGGCGACCCCTACCACTACATCCTGATGCGGATCCTGATGGCCGCCCGGATGCACGACAAGCAGGCCATCGACGGCCCGTTCCTGCAGATCCGCGACGTCGACGCGTTCCGCGAGGTGGCCAAGCGCTCCGCGGCGCTCGGCTTCGACGGCAAGTGGGTGCTGCACCCGGGCCAGATCGACGCCGCCAACGAGGTCTACTCGCCGGCCCAGTCCGACTACGACCACGCCGAGCTGATCCTCGACGCGTACGAGCACTACACCTCGGAGGCCGGCGGCAAGCTCGGCGCGGTGATGCTCGGCGACGAGATGATCGACGAGGCGTCCCGCAAGATGGCCCTGGTCATCGCCGCCAAGGGGCGCGCGGCCGGGATGACCCGCACCTCCAGCTTCGTTCCGCCCGCGGAGTGACCCGGTCGTGCCGCCCCGGGCGACCGGGGCGGCACGGCGGTCAGGAGTTGCTGGCGTCGGCGACCGCGAGCACGATGATCACGACGTAGAACGCGATGAGGAGCAGCAGCAGCCCGGTCAGGATCCAGCCGACGATCATGGCCGCCTTGGCCATGCCCTCGCCGCCCTCACCGGTCTGGCGGATCTGCTTCATGGCGACGTGGCCGAGGATCGCGCCGACCGGCGCGGTGATGCAGGACGCGAAGCCGACCAGCGAGAGCACCAGCGCCGCGATCGCCATGCTGTTGGTCTTCGTTGCCGGGTAGGCGGCCGCCGGGTAGCCGTACGCCGGATACGCGGGGGCCGCGTACGGGTCGACCGGCCCGGCCTGGGCCGGGATCGCGCCGGCGTACGGGTCGGCCGGGGCGTAAGGGTCGGCCGGGGCGTACGGGTCCTGGCCGGTCGGCTGGCCGGGAATCGGCTGGCTACTGACGGGCAGGGTCGGGTCGGCCGACGGGTCGTGCCAGCCGCCGGGCGGTGGGGGATAGGTCATAGGTCTCTCCGTCGCGTGTGGGTGCGTCGTCAGGGTAGCCATGGTCGGACAAACCCGAGGTCCCCGTGGCGCCGCGTTGCCCGGGACGTCCTAAGCGGGCAGGATCTCGGCATGGTTATCGACGCGCGTGGAGCCGACCGTTCCGGCAGCCGACCGAGGCGGGACGTGAGCCGTCCCGGGCTGGCCCGGCGCACCCGCGCCATCGCCACCGCCGGGCCGGACGAGGACGCACCGGCCCCGGTGGCCGAGCCGGTCACCATGCGGCTGGACGGCCGGGTCGCCCTGGTCACCGGGGCGGGCAGCCCTGACGGCATCGGGTACGCGACCGCCCGCCGGCTGACCGACCTGGGCGCCCGGGTGGCGATCGTCTCCACCACCCGACGGATCCACGAACGGGCCGGCGAGCTGGGCGTGACCGGGTTCGTCGCCGACCTCACCGACGAGTCGGAGGTCGGCGCGCTCGCCGACGCGGTGGCCGAGCAGCTCGGCGACGTCGAGGTGCTGGTCAACAACGCGGGCCTGGCCAGCCGGGCCAGCCCCGAGGTGCTGCGTCCGGTGGCCCAGCTCAGCTACGACGAGTGGCGGGGCGAGATCGACCGGAACCTGACCACCGCGTTCCTGTGCAGCCGCGCCTTCATCGGCGGCATGGCGGAGCGGGGCTGGGGGCGGATCGTCAACCTGGCGGCGACCGCCGGGCCGGTGAACGCGCTGCCCACCGAGGCGGCGTACGCGGCGGCCAAGGCCGGCGTGGTCGGGCTGACCCGGGCCCTGGCGATGGAGATGATCGCCGACGGGGTGACCGTGAACGCGGTGGCCCCGGGCACCATCTACACGGCGGCCTCGACGGTGGCCGAGGTCAAGCAGGGGATGGGCACCCCGGTCGGCCGCCCCGGTACGCCCGACGAGGTGGCCGCCGCCATCGCGTTCCTCTGCTCGCCCGCCGCCTCGTACATCACCGGCCAGATGCTGGTGGTGGACGGCGGCAACAGCGTCCGCGAGGCGCAGTTCCGCTGACGCCGCCCGGATCAGGTCATTTGTAGGAGCCGCCGTCGGAGTTGGCCCAGGTGACGAGGGCGATCCAGCCGCAGCAGGCGAGCAGACCGATCGCGGTGAAGACGTAGCTGAGGATCAGCCCCCAGGTGGCGAGCTGGTCGCCCTCCTCGCCGGTGCGCCGGATCTGCCGCTTCGCCAGGTGGCCCAGGACGATCCCGGCCGGGGCGAAGAGGAAGGCGAAGACCAGCGACAGGATCGCCATGGTGTTCGGTCCACCGCCGCCCGGCGGCGGGCCGTACTGGCCGTACGGGCCCTGCGGCGGGTACGACGGCTGCTGCCGCCACTGCGGTTGCTCCGGTTGCTGTCCCCACTGCGGCTGCCCGGTGGGCTGGCCCGGCTGCTCGTACGGCGACGGCGGCTGCTCCGGCTCGCCCGGTGGTGGATGACTCACGACCGTTCGTCCCCTCCGCCGCAGGTGACAACCCCTCTCTTGCGGACGCTACCCGCAGCGGTGAACCTTTTCACAGCGGTTGTGTGGACTGGTCACCTTGGCCTCGACGCGCCCGGGGCCGATACTGACCGAGCGTTCAGTTACCCATGAGTAATGCGCCGATCCCCCGGAGGCTGAGATGGCCAGACTCGCCCAGACGCCCGGCCTGACCGACGTGCAGCGGTCGATCCTGGAAACCGTCCGGGAGTTCGCCGACAAGGAGATCATCCCGCACGCGCAGCGGCTGGAGCACGCCGACGAGTACCCGACCGACATCCTCGACGGGATGCGCGAGATGGGCCTGTTCGGTCTCACCATCGACGAGGAGTACGGCGGCCTGGGCGAGTCCCTGCTGACCTACGCCCTGGTGGTCGAGCAGCTGTCGCGGGGCTGGATGTCGATCTCCGGCATCGTCAACACCCATTTCATCGTGGCGTACCTGATCTCCCAGCACGGCTCCGCCGAGCAGAAGGCCCGGCTGCTGCCCAAGATGGCCACCGGCGAGGTGCGCGGCGCGTTCTCGATGTCAGAACCGGAGACCGGCTCCGACGTCTCGGCGATCAAGTCGAAGGCGGTCCGCGACGGCGACAACTACGTCCTCAACGGCCAGAAGATGTGGCTGACCAACGGGGCGTACTCCTCGGTGGTGGCCACCCTGGTCAGAACCGACACCGGCGCCGACTCGGTCTACGCCAACATGAGCACCTTCCTGCTGGAGAAGGAGCCCGGCTTCGGCGAGACCGCCCCCGGCCTGACCATCCCCGGCAAGATCGACAAGATGGGCTACAAGGGCGTCGAGACCACCGAGATGGTGCTCGACGGCGTCACCGTCCCCGAGTCCGCCATCCTCGGCGGCGCCGACCGGCTCGGCCGCGGCTTCTACCAGATGATGGACGGCATCGAGGTCGGCCGGGTCAACGTCGCCGCCCGCGCCTGCGGCATCTCCATCCGCGCCTTCGAGTTGGCCGTCGCGTACGCCCAGCAGCGCCGCACCTTCGGCCAGCCGCTCGCCAAGCACCAGGCCATCGCCTTCAAGCTCGCCGAGATGGGCACCAAGATCGAGGCCGCGCACGCCCTCATGGTCAACGCCGCCCGGCTCAAGGACGCCGGCCAGCGCAACGACGTCGAGGCCGGCATGGCCAAGCTGCTCGCCTCCGAGTACTGCGCCGAGGTCGTCCAGGAGGCGTTCCGCATCCACGGCGGCTACGGCTACTCGAAGGAGTACGAGATCGAGCGGCTGATGCGGGAAGCCCCGTTCCTGCTCATCGGCGAGGGCACCTCGGAGATCCAGAAGACCATCATCTCCCGGGGCCTGCTCAAGGAGTACAAGCTCTGACCGGTCACCGACCGGCGCCGTACCTCCGGCGACCGTGTCGATCATGCCGGCCGTGAGCGCCAGCCGTCCGCTGAACCGGACCTCTTCGACGCCGAGACCGCTGCACGCCTCCCCGCCAGGCGAGCGGGCGGCGGGGATGGCGAGCAGGCTCCTGCGACGGGTCGGGTGGTGTGGGAGTGGCTACGGTTATGTTCCGGATGGTCCGGGCGAGGGGCTGGAACAGGCACCACCCCCGCCGCAGTCCGCGACGATGACGGCGCGGACGAGGACCAGACAAGGTCCTGACCTCGGCGGCCACGCACGTGCCCGCGCGGCGGGCGAGGTGGAATCCGCGCGGCGGCGAGGAGGAGGGCGGGCGATGTGGGAAGGCGATGAGGTGGCCTGGGGGCGGCGGACCGCGGCGGGAGCGGCTCTGGTCGCCGTCTTCACCCTCGCCGTGGCTCCGGGCGTGGCTGTGGCAGGCCCGTCTCCCGCCCCGGCGCCAGCGCGAGGGACGTCGGTGTGTCAGGTGCGCGACGGCCGGCTGACCGAGATCTCCGGGATGGTCGCCACCGACGCCGGGTTCGTCGTGGTCAACGACAGCGCCGACGAGGAGCCTCGTCGCCGGATCTTCTTCCTCGACGGCGCCTGCGTGGTCGTCCGAACCGTGCCCTACCCCTCGCGGCCGAGGGATACCGAGGACCTGGCGCTCGGCGCGGACGGCACGATCTGGGTGGCCGACATCGGCGACAACGACCGCTCCCGGCAGACGATCGCGGTGTGGAAACTCGCGCCGGGAGGGGGCAGGCCGGCGCTGCACCGCTTGGCGTACCCGGACGGCCCGCACGACGCCGAGGCGCTCCTGCTCGCTGGCGACGGCCGGCCGGTGATCGTGACGAAACAGGGCGGCGCCGCCGGCCTGTACGCCCCGGCCACGGCTCTGCGGCCGGGTGAGACGGTGCCGCTGGCGAAGGTGGGACAGGTGCGGCTGCCGGATACCACGACCAGCAACCCGTTCTCTTTCCTCGGCCGGGCCGTGGTCACCGGCGGCGCGACCGCGCCGGACGGGCGCCGGGTGGTGCTGCGCACCTACGCCGACGCGTTCGAGTTCGACGTCACCGGCGGCGACGTGGTCGCCGCGTTGACCACGGGTAGGCCGCGGATCACTCCGCTGCCGGACGAACCCCAGGGCGAGTCGATCACCTACAGCCGCGACGGCCGGTCGCTGCTCACGGTGTCCGAAACCGCGGACCAGCCACCGGGCACGAGACCCACGATCCTGCGCTACACCCTCACCGCGGCGGCGCCCGCCACCACCCGCACAGCCACCCCGGCGCCGACAGCCGCCCGCGCCACCGATGACCGCGCTGACCTCGGGGACATCACCTCGGTGATCGTGGTCGCCGGGGTCGTCGGGTTGGGCCTGGTCGCCGTGGGACTGGTCGGGGTCACGCGCACGCGTCGCGCCGGGCGATAGGCGGTCCGGCAGGCGGTGTCCGCCCACCGTGCGAGCTGGCATGCCGGCGATGATGTGGTGCTGCCGCCCTGGTGGATGCTGCTCGTCGATTCCGGCCTCACCGCTGACGAGGCCGGCCGGCGCGCCAACGCGAACACAACGATGCCTCACAGTGACTGAGTGAACGCACTCAGCTACTTTTCAGGTTGCGTTGCTAGGTTTCCGACCAGCGGCATCCATTATGGACGCCGCTGATCTCGTTGCGGCGCAAGGGGTTCGGGGTGGAAGTTCCACACCCGGCCTGGTGTCGTGCGTCCGATGGCTGCCGAGGGAGACGTTCGTGGTGTTCAAGAAGATGCTGGGCGCGTTCGGGGTGGGCGGTCCCGGCGTCGACGCGGTCCTGTCCAATCCGAACACTCGCCCAGGGTTGACGCTGGGCGGGCAGGTGAACCTGACCGGCGGCAGCCACGAGGTGGCAATCGACGACATCACCGTCGGCCTGGTCGCCCGGGTGGAGATGGAGGGTGCGGAGGAGGAGTACGACGCCTTCGTCGAGTTCCACCGCGTCCAGGTCGCCGGTGGCCTGCACCTGCGCGAGGGGCAGCACCTGTCGCTGCCGTTCCAGATCCCGGTCCCGTGGGAGACCCCGGTGACCAGCGTGTACGGGCAGCACCTGCACGGCATGACCATGGGCCTGCGCACCGAGGTGGCCGTCCGCGGCGCGGTCGACAAGGGCGACCTCGACCCCGTGTACGTGCACCCCCTGCCGGTGCAGGAGCGCATCCTGGACGCGTTCGGCCGGCTCGGCTTTCAGTTCAAGGGCGCCGACCTCGAGCGCGGGCACATCTCCGGCCTGCACCAGCGCCTGCCGCTCTACCAGGAGATCGAATACTTCGCGGCGCCGCAGTACGCCCACGGCGTCAACGAGGTTGAGCTGACCTTCGTCGCGAACGAGCACGGCGTGGACATCGTCCTGGAGTTCGACAAGCGCGGCATGTTCACTGGCGGCCACGACTCCATCGGCCGGTACCACGCCGCCCACACCGACGCCGACCGCGTCGACTGGGCCGCCCGGGTCGACACCTGGGTCCGCCAGGCCCTCGACCAGTACCAGAGCCCGCACGCCGGCCACGCCTACGGCCAGCCCACCTACGGCCAGCCCGTCCACGGCCACGGTACGTCCGGCGGATATCCGCCGCCCCCACCTCCGCCCGGATACGGCCACGCCACCTACGGCCACCATGGCGGCCACTACGAGGAGCACCACGAGCGGCGTGGCCCCGGCATGGGCGCCGTGGCCGCGGGCGTGGTCGGCGGCGCGGCGCTCGGCTTCGCCGGCGGCATGATCGCCGACGAGGTCTTCGACTCCTTCGGCGACGACGAGGAAGGCGGCGACGACGAGGGCTGAGCCCCACCGCTTCACCCATAGTGGACGGTCCGCGCGCCGGATGATCTAATTCGTCAGGTTCTTCCGTTTCCGGTTGGATTAACCGGCCGGTGTTTCGAAGGAGAGTGCATGCCCGTCACCGCCGACCTCACCAAGCTGGTCGACAAGGCCTTCCAGGACAAGACCCTCGACGAGCTGGTCGACGCCCCGGTGTCCGCCCTCGCCGGGGTCAGCGACGGCGGCGCCAAGCTGCTCAAGGAGGCGCTCGGCATCGTCACGATCGGCGACCTCGGCCGCAACCCGTACTTTCGCACCGCCAGCGCCCTGGTCGCCCTGACCGGCACCAAGTAACCCCTCCCCGGCGACGCCCGGCGGCCAGGCCCGTGGCCGCCGGGCGTCCGCGGGTCGCCCCAAGGGGTGTCGGATCGTTTGGCCGCTTGCCGTAGCGGAAGCAGCCTGACGGCTCGGTGAGCCCTTGGCGGTGCTGGATCTGCGGCCGGACCTGGCCGATACCGTGGGCCTGCGGGCAGTGCCGGCGCGAGCGGCGCTGGTGGCGCCGCGATGAGCTGGCGCTTCTCGCTGCGGCGAGGGATGGCACTGGGTGCGCGGCCTTGCGCGACGACGCGTACATGTCGGCCGCACACCCCGCCGGGTCCAGGCAACGCTTGGCCGTCGGGCTCGCCTGGCGCTCCTAGCCGGAGATGCCCACCCCGAGATGCCGGCGGGCCAGGGCGACCAGCGCGTCCGGATCGTCGGCGTAGAGGCGGATCTCGCTGACCGGTGCGCTCGGGCCCTTCGGCAGCGCAACGGTGAGCGGCTCGCGGAGCACGACATCGACGCTGGTCTGGCTGCCGGTGGCGACGTGCAGGATCGGCCCGGCGTCGCCCTGCTCGACCTGGACGGTCCGGCTGGACGGCAGCGAGCGGTAGCGGGCCGCGACGGCGGCGACGGCCGTCCAGGGCAGCGCGATGTCGACCGAGGCACCGTTGCGGACGCGCAGCCCGTCGGCGTCGAGGACGTGCGGGTGGACCCGCAGGCTGGCGAAGAGGCCGATCATCCAGAGCAGGCCCCAGATCCCGAGCCCGAGCACGACCTGCCGTACCCACTGCCACGGCACGGTGCGGCTGAGGATCAGGTCGAAGATGGGGACCTCGATCGCGGAGAGGCCGATGAAGACGCCCAGGATCGGCTTCACCACCCCCACGTAGCTGAACGCCTCCGCTCCCGGTGGCAGCGTGAGAGGCCGGCGCAGGAGCCAGCGGTGGAGGCTGCGCCACATGCCGATCTCGTACGCGACCGCGCGGCGCAGCAGCACGGGTACGCCCGGCCGGTCGTGCTTCCGCATGATCGCCCGCCCTCCACCGTTTTAACAATGCAGCTGCACTGTAAACGGCGACTCCGTGACGTGTCAATGCAGTCGCACTGTGAAAGCATTGGTTCATGCCGAAGCGGGTGGACCACCGGGAGCGCCGCAGCCTCATCGCCGACGCCCTGATGCGGGTGGCCGCGGAGCACGGGCTGGAAGCCGTCAGCCTCCGGCACGTGGCGGCCGAGGCCGGGGTCTCCGCCGGGATGGTGCAGCACTACTTCCGGACCAAGGACGAGATGATGGCCTTCGCGCTGTCGGTCGTCCGCGAGCACAACGAGGCTCGGGTGACCGCGGCCGTCACCGCGCTCGGCGCGACCCCCGCCCCGCGTGCCCTCCTGCGGACCATGCTCGGCGAGCTGCTGCCCCTCGACGCCCCCCGGAGTGCGGACGGCCGGGTCGCTCTGGCATTCCTGGCCTACACCGCCGTACGCCCCGCCGTCGCCGCCGCCCTGCACCAGGACACCGCCGGGCTGCTGGCCTTCATCGCCGGCCAGGTCCGGGCCGCGCAGGCGGCGGGCGCGGCCCGCCACGACGTCGACCCGGACCGCGCGGCGGTGGGCCTGCTGGCGCTCATGGAAGGGCTCGGCGTATACCTGCTCGGCGGGCACTTCCCGCCGGCGATCGCGCTCGCCGCGCTCGACGCCCAGCTTGACCTGATCTTCGGACCCGACGGGCCGGTGGGCTGAACCGGCCGCTCAGCCCAGCCGGGTCAGGCCGGCCGCGGCCCGCTCCACGATCAGACAGCGGTCCTCGACGTAGTCCATGCCGGCCTCCTCGGCGATCCGCCGGGCCTGCGCCGAGACGATGCCCAGTTGCAGCCAGACCGCCGGCGCGCCGATCGCCGCCGCGTCCCGGACCACCTGCACGGCGTCCTCCGCCGGCCGGAACACGTCCACCAGGTCGACCGGGTGCGGAATGTCGGCCAGCGACGGATACGCCTGCTCGCCGAAGAGTTCGTCCATCGTCGGGTTGACCGGGATGATCCGCCAGCCGTACCGCTGCATCTGCAACGGCACGCTGTGCGCGGCCTTGCGCGGGTCGCGGGACGCGCCAACGACGGCGATCACGGCCGAGTCCGCGAGGATCTGCTGAGCGGTACGCACCCGCTGAGCCTAACGCCACCGACGAGGCGCCGCCGCCGGCTGCGTGCACCGCCTACAGCAGCGACAGCTGCTCGGCGGCGGGCGGCGCCTCAGGGGCCCGCAGCCGCCGGTTGTCGCCCCGCTCGCCCCGGTGCAACCCGTGCCGGCGGGCCGCGATCCGCACCCGTGCGGTCAACTCCCGCTGGTACGCCTGCGGCGCGTGCGCACCGGAGCGGTAGAGCTCGCGGTAGCGGGGCACCAGGTGCGGGAACTCCCGGGCCAGCCAGTGCGCGTACCACTCCCGGGCGCCGGGGCGCAGATGCAGCGCCATCGGCGTCACGCTGGCCGCCCCGGCCGCGGCGACCGCCGACACGGTCGCCTCGATCGACTCGTCGGTGTCGCTGAGCCCGGGCAGGATCGGCGCCATCAGCACCCCCACCTCGAAGCCGGCTTCGGTGAGCGCGCGCACCGCGTCGAGCCGGCGGCGCGGGCTCGGGGTGCCCGGCTCGACCGTCCGCCACAGCGCCTCGTCGACGAACCCCACCGAGTACGACACGCTGACCCGGGTCACCTCGGCGGCCTGGCGCAGCAGCGGCAGGTCCCGCAGGATCAGCGTGCCCTTGGTGAGGATCGAGAACGGGTTGGCGAAGTCGCGCAGCGCCTCGATGATCGGCGGCATCAAGCGGTAACGCCCCTCGGCCCGCTGGTAGCAGTCCACGTTGGTGCCCATCGCGATGTGCGCGCCCCGCCAGCGCGGGGCGGCCAGTTCCCGTCGGACCAGCTCACCCGCGTTGACCTTGACGATCACCTTCCGGTCGAAGTCCGCCCCGGCGTCGAGATCCAGATAAGTGTGAGTATTTCTCGCGAAACAGTAAACACAAGCATGGGAGCACCCCCGGTACGGGTTGATCGTCCACTGGAAGGGGACGCGGGATGCGCCCGGCACCTTGTTGATGATCGACTTGGCCTGCACCTCGTAGAAGGTCATCCCGGCGAAGCCGGGGGCGTCGAAGGTGCGGGCGACTGCGCCGGGCAGCGCCAGCGGCAGGGGTGGAGTCGCTGGCGCCGACCCGTCGGGATGCCCCTCGTCCGGGGGAGCGGAGAGGTTCTCCCAGCGCATGACCTCATTCGAACATGTGTACGAGAGGAGTGCAAGTGACCCGCCGGACACCGGCTCCCGCCGTACGGCCCGGCGGGTGGAGGATGGGGGTATGGAGAGGTCGACCTTCGTCTACGACGGGGACTGCGCGTTCTGCACCCGGTGCGCCGAGTTCATCGAGCGGCGGATCCCGACCGGCGTGCGCGTGGTGCCGTGGCAGTTCGCCGACCTCGACGCCCTCGGGCTGACGGAGGCCGAGTGCGAGGAGGCGGTGCAGTGGGTCGGCGCCGACGGCTCCCGCGCCGCCGGGCCCGACGCCATCGCGAGGCTGCTCGGCGACAGCGGTCCGCTCTGGCGGGTGGCCGGCGCGGGGCTGCGCGTCCCGCCGGTCCGCCTCGCCGCGTGGCCCGCGTACCGCTGGGTGGCCCGCAACCGGCACCGGCTCCCCGGCGGCACCGCCGCCTGCTCCCTGCCCCAGGAGGCCCGGGAGCGCCTCTACGGCCCGAGCGGCCGCCCCACCCCCGGGGCCTGACCGCCGCCGGACCCGCCGCTCCGGCATCCCTCCGGGCGCCGATCGGCTACGGCGTCGCGGACCCGACCGCCGGTGCCGGGCCGGTCAGTGGCGGCACCGCAGTGGATACGCCGTCGTCCGGGGTCGGCGCGGCGCCGCCGCGGCGACGGGTGACCAGGCGGCGCGCCCACACCACCGGTCGGACCCGCTCCAGCGGCAGGAAGCTCGTCATCGCCACCAGGTGCGGGGCGAACGAGATGGTGATCGTCGCGACGGTCGCCAGGTGGAACGAGTAGAAGAAGCCGACCATGGCCAGCCGCCACCGCTCGGGCAGCAGGAACACCACGGGGCTGAGGAGTTCGAAGGCGAGGATGCCGAACTGGGCGACGATCAGCAGGTACGGCACCTGGGCGATCAGGTCGGCGAGGTCCGTGCCGCGCCGGATGATGGCCCGGGCGAGCACCGAGCCGGTCGCCCAGTCCAGCCCGCCGAAGCGCAGCTTGGCCCAGGCGGCCAAAAAGTACGTGCAGATGACGGCGATCTGGGTGACCCGCAGCGCCCAGCCGCCGGCCTCGGTGCGGGTCGGGTCACCGTGCCGGGCGCGGCCGGCGGTGGGCAGGGCGGCCAGCGCGACGAGGAGGCCGATCCGGTCGTGGTCGACCTTCCCGTAGCTCATCGCGATGATCATCCACTCGAAGTAGAGCGCGAGGACCGACCAGCCGAGCAGCCGCGGCGCGCGGCTGGTCGCGGCGAGCAGGGCCAGCGGCAGCAGTACCCAGAAGATCGCCGCGACCACGGTGGGGGTCGGGGTGGGCAGCGGGAGCAGCCGGCCGATCAGCAGCGGCTGGTAGAGCTCGCCCGGGACGTCGGCCCGGGTGCGTACCCAGGGGGTGAAGATCACCAGGTCGGCGGCGACGAAGAGGTAGACCAGGGTGCGGAAGGCGGCCACCCGGCCACGGGGGACCTGCTCGGTCAGCCAGCGGATCATCGGGACGCCTGCCAGCGCACTGTCGTCTCGTCGGTCCACCGTCCGGTGGGCCGGCCCTGCTGGATGCCGTACCAGCGGATCACGATGCGGACCTCGACCAGCTCCGGCGCGCCGGGGTGGCGTTCGGCGTACGCGTCGGCGACCTGCCGTAGCAGCGTCGGGTCGGCGGCGTAGCGGTCCTGCTGGCCCTCGATCTCGGCGCGGCGGATGCCGGTGGCCTCCTGACCGAGCGCGACGACCGCGCCGGTGCGGTCGACGCCCTCGACGCGGGTGTCGGGGGCGGGCGCGTTCGGCGGCTCCGACGTCGAGTACATCCGGAACGGCCCGAACGGGAAGTCGTCGTCGACCCCCCAGACGGTGCCGACGAGCAGCAGGGCCAGGCCGAGCGCGGTGGCGCCCAGCCGGACCGCACGGCCGCGGGTGGTCAACGTCTCCATCGGATCGTGACGATACGGGATCGGGACGTCGCCACGGTGTACTCACGCGGTCCGTTTCTGGCGTTGCGTGTCGGTGGCGCTGCGGGGGTACGCCGACGGCCGGGCCCCCTGGTGGGAGCCCGGCCGTCGGCGGGTGGCGCTCAGTGCTTGTGGTCGGCCAGCTGCTTGCGTACGTCGTCCATGTCGAGGGCCTGGACCTGCTCGATCAGGTTCTCCAGGGCCGACTCGGGCAGGGCGCCCGGCTGGGCGAAGACGATCACGCCGTCCCGGATCGCCATGATCGTCGGGATGGAGCGGATGTCGAACTTGGCGCCGAGTTCCTGCTGCGCCTCGGTGTCGACCTTGCCGAAGACGATGTCCGGGTGCTTCTCCGAGGAGCGCTCGTAGACCGGGGCGAACCGCTTGCACGGGCCGCACCAATCGGCCCAGAAGTCGACCAGGACGATGCCGTCGCTCTCGGTCACCTCGTCGAAGTTGGCCGTGGTCAGCTCAACCGTTGCCATTGCACTCTCCGATCAGCGGATTGCTTTTTCGTCCCGTAGAACCAGGGCAGCCCTGGTGGAATTCCCGGCCCGGACGGGCCGAAACCGGGGCGGGGTGGGGCGGGTGGGGTGCGCCACGGACGGCAGGTGTCGATCCGGTGCTGCGGAACGCAAATGCAACGCGCACTTGCGTCACCTGTCGTGATGGGAGCGTTTCCAAGGAGGTTGGCGTGAGCTGGCACTACGAATCGGTAACTTGAGCCTTGACAAGGTGTGATCCCGCCAGTAGAGATCGCGCAGCACCGCACGGTCGGTCACGCACGGTGATGTTACAAAAAGGTAAATGTGACGTCCGTCTCTGTCGATGTGTGCCTGGCGTGCGGCAGAATCCTCCCCATCAGAGCGTGGGCGGCGGGTGCCGGGGAGGGCCCCGCCGCTCATTGCGTCTCCCCCTGGATGCGGCTGGTGTGAATTTCCACTCCGCCTCTGCCCCTGGCGCCGCCTTAACCACCGGTAAGGCATGCTGTGCCGAACTCCATCGCCGCCCGTCGAAGGGGACAAGGATGCAGTTCGGCCGCTACTTCGAGGAGTTCGAGGTCGGCGCGGTCTACCGGCACTGGCCGGGCAAGACCGTGACCGAGTACGACGACCACCTCTTCTGCCTGCTCACCATGAACCACCATCCGCTGCACATGGACGCGCACTACGCCGAGTCGGCGAGCCAGTTCAAGCGCAACGTCGTGGTCGGCAACTACATCTACTCGCTGCTGCTCGGCATGTCCGTGCCCGACGTCAGCGGCAAGGCGATCGCCAACCTGGAGGTCGAGTCGCTGCGGCACGTCGCCCCGACCTTCCACGGCGACACCATCTACGGCGAGACCACCGTGCTGGACAAGCGCGAGTCCGGGTCGAAGCCGGACCGGGGCGTCGTGGCGGTGGAGACCCGCGGCTACAACCAGGACGGCACCCTGGTCTGCGTCTTCCGCCGCAAGGTCATGGTTCCCAAGAAGGAGTACGCCGCCGCGGCGGTGCCCGACGGCGTCGACCCGGAGCGGCCGAGCTTTCCCGAGCCCCGCTGACCGCCGCCCCGTAGGGGCCCCTTCCCGCCGTGTCTGGTCGGGAAGGGGCTCTTTTCGCAATCCGGGGGCATATGCTGGCGCCGGAGGTCCTGATGAGCCACTCCCTCGCCGGAGAGCCGCCCTCTGCCGGACGTCGTGCCGCACCGCTGACCACCGCCGTCTACTCCGCCGCCGAGTGGGACCTGCTCACCACCCTGCCCGGCCGGGTGCTCGTGGCCGCCGCCTCGCCCGCCCCCGGCCGCCCGCCCCGCGGCGTGGCCGCCGGGCTCGCCGGGCTCGACGCCGTGGCCGCCGGCCGGGCCTCCGACAGCGACCTGGTACGCGCCGTCGTCGCGGCGATCTACGCCCGCCACGACGGCGCGCCGACCCCGGCCGACCGGCTCACCGACCTGGTGGACCTGCTGGCCGCCTGCCGGGCCGCGGTACGCGTGCTGCACCGGCGGGCGGACCCGGCCGACTCGGCCGCGTACCGGCAGTGGGTGGAGTCGGTGGCCGCCCGCGTCTGCCGGGCCGGCGACCCGCCCGCACCCGCCGACCGACGGTTGCTGGACCGGCTCGGCGGTGCCCTGGGGCTGCGGTGACCGGGGTGGCCGTCGGCGGCCTCGCGGCCGGCCGTACCCTCTTGTGACCGTGACCGAGGACCAGCTCGACGTGGGTGTCGGACCGTGGCCCGGCGACCCGCCGGACGACCCGCGGTACGACTCGGAGCTGCTCGCCGCCGGCGACCGGCGCAATGTCGTCGACCGCTACCGGTACTGGCGGCGCGAGGCCGTCGTCGCCGACCTGGACGAGCGCCGGCACGACTTCCACGTGGCGATCGAGAACTGGCAGCACGACTTCAACATCGGCACGGTGGTCCGCAACGCCAACGCCTTCCTCGCCGCCGAGGTGCACATCGTCGGGCTGCGCCGATGGAACCGGCGCGGCGCCATGGTGACCGACCGCTACCAGCACGTCCGGCACCACCCGACGATCGAGGAGTTCGTCGCCTGGGCCGCCGGGCGGGATCTGCCGGTGGTGGGCATCGACAACCTGCCCGGCTCCCGGCCGCTGGAGACCACCACCCTGCCCCGCCGGTGCGTGCTCCTCTTCGGCCAGGAGGGACCCGGCCTGTCCGACCCGGCCCGCGCGGCCTGCGACCAGCTCTTCTCGATCGCCCAGTACGGCTCGACCCGGTCGATCAACGCCGGCGTGGCCAGCGGCATCGCCATGCACGCCTGGATCCGGGCCCACGCCGGCCCGCCGCCCGCCTGAGTCAGCGGCCGGACGGCGGGGAAACGGCCGCTCCGCTTGACGGGCCGATGGCGGGGGGCCACCGTGGGGATGTGAGTGTCGTGGTGAGTTGTCCGAGGTGCGCCGGTCAGGTCCGGCCCCCCGACCTGATGCATCCCGAGTCGCGGTGCGTGCGGTGCGGGCCGGTCGCGCCGCTGCACATTCCGCAACACATCGGAGCCGAGATCCTGGCGAGCGTGGTCGACCGCGTCGTCGCCGACGAGAAGGCGGAGCGGCCCGCCGTGCCGCTGTGGTGCCCGTGGCCGCTGCCGTCGGGGTGGACGGTCACCGGGGTCGGCTGGGCCGGGGACGACGCCTCCGGCGTACGGGCCACGGCGGTGGCCTGCGCCGGGCCCGCGCCGCTGGGCGGGGGACCGGCCGAACTCCTGCTGGTGGCCGAGGAGCCGGGCGTCGGGCTGGGCGCCCGCTTCGCCGGGGTGTCCGGGCCCGACCCGGGGCCGGAACTGGCGGAGGCGCTCACCGGCCCCGGCCCCGGGCCCGGTCACCCCGAGCACGTCGAGCCGGCCCGGATCAAGGTCGGTGGCCACCCCACTCCACTGTGGCTGGTGACTTCCGCGACGGATCGAAGCGCGTACGCAGGCGAGGCTCGGGGAATGTGGCTCCATGCGATAGCCTGGCCGGCGAGCGCGGGTCATCTCCTCGCGGAAGACGTCGTCCTGCACGACCTTTCCGAGTGGACACCGCCCGAGCTCGTGTACGGCGCGCCGTCTCCTCATCTGCACGGCAGGGCCTGACCGCCCTGACGGACTTGTCAGGGAACGGACGCAGATATTCACTGTACGACACCATACTGATACTCTGGGTGCCGCTGCGGTAAACGGACCCGGCCCCGCGCGAGAGGATGGCCCGCTATGGTCAAGAAGGTCCTCACCTGGGCCGGCGTCGCATTCCTGATCTTCTTCGTCGCCTACCGGCCGAACTCCGCCGCGGACGTCTTCAAGTCGCTCGGCGGCGGCATCATGGACATCGCCCAGGGCTTCGGCGACTTCTTCACCAGCCTCGTCGCCTGACCGCCCATGGGCAGCCCCTCCGGACCCCCCTTCGATCCCGACGATCCCGACCGGGAGCGTCGGGAGCGGGACACCGAGCCGATCCCCAGGTTCCGTCCCGACGACGGGCCAGGCTTCGGTTCCGGCCCCGGCCTCTCCGACGGGCCGTCTCTTTCGGACGACATCGGCTACGGCGACGGCCCCGGGTACGCCGGTGAGGGCCGCTCCGGGCGGTCCTGGGTGCGCGACCCGGAGGCCGGGCACCAGCAGACCACCTTCTCGGAGGAGGAGTTGGCCGGGCTGCGGGTGGACGCCTCCGGCATGCCGATGGGTCCCCGGCGGGTGCTGCCCCTGGAGGACGAGCCCAGCTCCCTGGTCGCCCGCTACCTCTTCCCCACCGAGCGTTACCGGGGCGAGTGGAAGCGGCACTGGATCCACCTCGCCACCCCCATCGTCATCGGCATCGCCGCGACCTTCGTCCTCGGCTACCTCTCCGGCTTCCTCGCCGGGCAGAACGTCGGCGCCCTCACCACCATCGCCGTGCTGCTCTGGTTCGCGGTGATGGGCTGGGTCGCCTGGCGGGTCGCCGACTGGTGGTACGACCGTTTCATCCTCACCAACAAGCGGGTCATGGTGGTCAACGGCATCATCACCCGCCGGGTGGCCATGATGCCGCTGGTCCGGGTCACCGACATGAAGTACGAGCAGACCCCGACCGGGCGCGCGCTCAACTACGGCACCTTCGTGCTGGAGTCGGCGGGCCAGGAGCAGGCGCTGCGGGAGATCAAGAACCTGCCCAATCCGAACGAGCTCTACCTGCGTGTGGTCGAGGAGATGTACGAGCCGCAGGCGGTCGAGGCGCGGCTGGGCAAGGAGGCCGACGAGGCCAAGGCCGACGACGGCGCCTGAAGCTTTTCGTCCGTTCATCGGAGGAACTGCGAACCTTTCGCCGTCGACCCGACCGCCCCGGCCATGGCAGCCTGCCAGCAGGGACGGGGTGCGGAGGTGACGGGTGGTCGAGCGGGATCCGCTGGAGGAGGAGTTCCGCGAGTTCGTCGCGGCCCGCTCCAGTGCCCTGTTGCGCACCGCGTATCTGCTATCTGGAGACTGGGCCACCGCCGAGGACCTGCTCCAGACCGCGCTGACCAAGACGTACCTGGCCTGCAAGCGGCTCGGCGGGATCGAGGCGATCGAGCCGTATGCCCGGCGGGTCATGGTCAACACGTCGACCAGTTGGTGGCGCCGGCGCTGGCACGGTGAACGCCCCACCGAGGTGCTGCCCGAGCGGGCCGGGGTCGACGAGATCGAGCAGCAGCTCGACCGGGACGTGCTCTGGCGCCACCTGACCGCGCTGCCCGCCCGGCAGCGGGCCGTGCTGGTGCTCCGCTTCTACGAGGACATGTCGGAGGCGCAGACCGCCGCCCTGCTGGAGATCTCGCCGGGCACGGTGAAGAGCCAGACCTCCCGCGCCCTGGCCACCCTGCGCCGCCGACTCGGCGAGGAGGCGGCCCGGGAACTGCCGGAGGCGGCGACCCCGGCCGGAGGGCGGCCCGCGCCGGCCGGGGCGGCTGCGGTCGTACCAACGGAACCCGGCCGGTCGCGCCGCCCGGCCGGCAGCGGCAGGACCACGCCCCCGCCGCGCCCGGCCCAGGACGGCGGCCACATCCCCGGTCGGGACGCGGCCGCCGGGGCGGGCCGGCGACCCGAGCTGCCCGTGACCGGTCCCGTCCGCCCCCGGGCGGCCGTCCCGGCGGAGACCCGATGAAGCCGACCCCCGCCGCTCCCGACAACCAGACCGGCGGCCCGGAGCGTCCAGTGGCTGTGACGCAGGACGACCTGGAGCGGGCGCTGCGGGAGACCTTCTCCCGCCGGGTCGCCGTACCCCCGCCGTTGGCCGCCGACCCGGCCGGGCTGGCCATCGGCCGGGCCCGGCGGGTCCGGCACCGGCGGGCGCTGACCGGGCTCTCGCTGGCCGTGGTCGCCACGGCGGCGGCCATCGCCGGAATGGCGCAGCTCGACGGCCATCCCGGCCGCTCCACCACCCCCACCGTGGTGCTCGGCGACCCGCGCGGCGCGGCCACCGCGAACGCCTGGCCAGTCGCCCCAGCCCCGGAGGCATCGCCCGCCGACGGGCAGATCGAACTGATCGTCGGCGGTGCCCTGGTCACCCCGGAGGGCGAGCGGTACGACCTGGGCATCGGCCCGGTCGAACGGGCCCAGCGGCTCCCCGACCACGGCGGCTGGCTGGTGGTCGGGGCACCCACCCCGGCCGGACGCACCCTCTGGGTCGTGCCGTCCGGCCAGGCCCCGCAGGTGCTGCTGGCCGGCGCCGAGGACGTCGCCCTGAGCCCGGACGGCCGCCAGATCGCCTGGCGTGACGGCGACGGCCTCTTCGCGGCCGGCCTCGTCGCCAACCGACTCGTCGCCACCGTCGGTACGACGGCCGCGCACGGCGCCACCCCCGCCCGCTTCGTCGGCGACCGCCTCCTGGTACGCACCCGCGCCGGCGGCCACCTGCTGTGGCGGCCGGCGGCGGGCCCGCTGCCCGACGGCGACCGCCGGGTCCTCGACGTCTACGGCGTGCTGCCCGACGGACGGCCAGTCGGGCGGGTGCCCGCCCCCGGCGACCCGCACCGGTCCTGCCTGGCCGTGCTCGACCCGGTGGATCTCGCCCCGACCAGCACCGGCTGCGGCGCGAGCCTGGCCGACGACGGCCTGGGGGCCGTCTCCGCCGACGGCCGCTGGCTGCTGGTCAACGGCCGCACCGGCGGTACGGACGGAGCGCTGCTGGTCGACCTCGCCGCCCCCGGGCTGGGCGGCGCCGCCCGGGCCGCCGGCCCGACGATCAGCGGCGAGGTGGCGTGGAGCGGTGCGGCCGTCGCCGCGTACGTCGACCGGGGCGGGGCCGTGGCCCGGGTACGCCCCGACCGGGTGTCGGTCGGCGAACGGGCCTCCATGATGACGCTGGGCGGAGTCACCTCAGACGAGCCCCCGGTGGTGGTCGGCGGCGCCTCCTGACCACCGGCCCGGCCCGGGTGAGCGGTAGCGTCGGAGCGTGATCTCGCGCCCGGCGATCGACCTGCACACCCACTCCACCGCCAGCGACGGCACGCTGAGCCCGGCCGAGCTGGTCCGGGCCGCCGCCGACGCCGGGCTGGACGTCGTCGCGATCACCGACCACGACACCACCGCCGGCTGGGACGCCGCGGTACGGGCCCTGCCGCCCGGCCTGACCCTGATCCGGGGTGCGGAGATCTCCTGCCGGTGGCACGGCGTCGAGCCGGCGGTCCCGCTGCACCTGCTCGCGTACCTCTTCGACCCCGACCACCCGGAGCTCGTCGCCGAACTGGCCCGGGTGCGGCTCGCCCGGGAGGTGCGTGGCGAACGGATCGTCGAGCTGCTGCGCGCCGACGGGATCGACGTCAGCTGGCCGCAGATCATGGCCGCGGCCGGCGGCGGGACCGTCGGCCGGCCGCACATCGCGGCGGCACTCATCCGGGCCGGCCTGGTCGCCACCACGACCGAGGCGTTCGGGGCGGACTGGCTGGGCGAACGCTACCGACTGCCGAAGGAGGACATCGACGTGTTCCGGGCGGTCGAGCTGGTGCGGGCGGCCGGGGGCGTACCGGTCTTCGCCCATCCCCGGGCGACCCGGCGGGGCCGGATCGTGCCGGACGAGCTGATCGTCGAACTGGCCGCCGCCGGGCTGGCCGGCCTGGAGGCCGACCACGAGGACCACTCGCCGGCCGAGGCCGCGCACGTCCACGCGCTCGCCGCCGAGTCGGGCCTGCTGGTGACCGGCTCGTCGGACTTCCACGGCACGCACAAGACCGTCCGGCTGGGCGCGCACACCACCGCCCCCGAGGCGTACGAGCGGATCGTCGGGCAGGCCCGCGGGGTGACCCCGGTCGCTTCCGGCTGATCCGCTTTTCGGTCCCCGGGGGCGCGGCTACCGTTGGCCGGTGGATCTCAAGCTCTTCGGTGAGGTCTTCGTGACCCTGCTGGTGATCGTCGACCCGCCGGGCATGATGCCCATCTTCCTCGCCCTGACCGGGCCGCTGGCCGCCCGCGACCGAAACCGGGCCGCCTGGCAGGCGGTCGCGTTGGCGCTCGGTGTCATCGTGGTCTTCGCGGTGGCCGGCCAGACGCTCCTCGCCTACCTGCACGTGGACCTGCCGGCGTTGCAGGCCGCCGGCGGCCTGCTGCTGGTGCTGGTCGCGCTGGAGCTGCTGACCGGCAAGGCCGACGACCCCAGCCAGCAGGTCACCTCCAACATCGCGCTGGTGCCGCTGGGTACCCCGCTGCTGGCCGGTCCCGGCGCCATCGTGGCGACCATGCTCTTCGTGCAGCAGGCCAACGGGCTCGGCGACACTGCGGCGATCGCCGCCGCGATCGTCGCGGTGATGGTCACGGTCTGGATCGTGCTGCGCTTCTCCGGCGGCATCGTCAAGATCCTGCGCCCCGGCGGCATCGAGGTGCTGACCCGGATCGCCGGCCTGCTGCTGGCCGCCATCGCCGTGCAGCTCATCGCCGACGCGGTGGCCGCCTTCGTCACGCAGTACATGAACATGGCCTGACCTTTTTTGGGCGGTGCCGGCGGGGCGCTGTCGTACCCGGGTGGCAGGATCGGACCCGTGCGACGAGCCTCCTCCGCTGGACGATCCGCGGGCGCGCCCCGACCCCGTGCCGAGCAGTTGGGCTTCGAGGGCATGCCGGAGCGGCTCTTCGTCTGCACCCCCAGCAGACTCGGCGCGTACGAGGACTGCCCCCGCCGCTACCGCTACTCCTACGTCGACCGGCCCGCCCCGCCGAAGGGGCCGCCGTGGGCGCACAACTCGCTCGGTGCCAGCGTGCACACCGCCCTGAAGAACTGGTACGCGCTCGCCCCGGAGCGACGCCGGCCGGAGGCGCTGGCCGGGCTGCTCAAGGGCACCTGGGTGCGTGAGGGCTACCGCGACGACGAGCAGGAGCGGCAGGCCTACCGGCGGGCGCTCGGCTGGCTGGAGGCGTACGTCGACACGCTGGAGCCGGGCGTCGACCCGCTCGGCGTGGAGCGGGTGGTCGCGGTCCGCACGGCGGTGCTGGCCTTCAACGGCCGCGCCGACCGGATCGACTCCCGACCCGGCCCGGACGGGCCCGAGCTGGTCATCGTCGACTACAAGACCGGCCGCACCGGCCTGGACGGCGACGACGCCCGGGGCTCGCAGGCCCTGGCGCTGTACGCGTACGCCGCCGAGCGGACGTTCCGCCGGCCGTGCCGCCGGGTGGAGCTGCACCACCTGCCCACCGGGACGGTCGCCGCGCACGACCACACCACCGAGTCGCTGGCCCGGCAGCTCTCCCGTGCTGAGGACACCGCGCGCGACATCATGGTCGCCGAGCGGGCCGTCGCCGACGGGGCCGACCCCGACGAGGCGTTCCCGCCGGTGGCCGGGCCGCGCTGCGGCTGGTGCGACTACCGCCGCACCTGCCCGGTCGGCGCGCAGACCCCCGGCCGCGACCCCTGGGCCGCGATGGACCGCCCCGCCGCACCCGACGCCGACTCCTCCGCCGTCGCCGGCAGCGGAAGCTGAACCCGCCGGCGCCCGTCTGGCTTCCACCTGTTCACCCAGCGTGACGCCCGTGGCCACGGGTATGGGAACGAGTGATATGCCTGCCAGGCATGAATATTCCTGCCAGGAATATCGCCGACGAGGGCGGGTGCCGGCTTCGCCGCAGGCGGGCACGGCGTCGCGGGTGTGACGCCGCGGGCACGGCATCGCGGATCAGGCGCTCGGGGCCGGCTCGGGCGACGCGCGGCGGCCAGGCACGGCGTGGCGGATCAGGTGCCCTGTGTCGGCTTGGGCGACGGCCCGTCGGCCGCGGCCTGGCGGGTCAGACGGCCGGCGCGGTGAGCCGGGTGGCCCGTTCCTTGGCCGCCTGCTGCATCGGCCCCTCCCGCCAGTTGCGGGGCAGCGCGGCCAGAGCGAGGCGCAGCGCGCGGACGCTCAGGTCGGCCGAGAGCGCGGTGGTGGGCAGCCCCAGCCCGCCGTACAGCCGTAGCGCCCAGGGCGGCAGCAGCCCGAGCGCGGTGCCGGCGATCCCCAGGTACGCCCAGCGGGGCGGTCCGAGATTCAGCCCCAGCCGGGCCGGCAGGCTCAGCTTCCACGGGATCGGCGGCGCGGTCAGGAAGAGGGCCGTCTCGGCCGCCTCCTTCGTCATCCGCAGCTCGGGCCGGACCGCCCGGTAGTAGGCGGCCACCTCGGCGGCGCTGCCCGGCACCTCGGCCGGGTCGAGCCCGACCAGCGCGGCGGCGCGCCGCTGCTCGGCGTAGTAGCCGTCCACCTCGGTGTCGGTCAGCGACAGCCCGGCCCGGCGGGCGGTGCTGACGAACGACTCGACCTCGGTGACGTGCACCCAGCGCAGCAGCTCCGGATCGTCGATCCGGAACTCCTCGCCGGTGGACGGGTCGGTGGCCCGCATCCGGGCGTGCAGGCCGCACAGCCGCCGACCGGCCGCCTCCGCCTCGGCGGTCGTGCCGTAGACGACGGTGCCGACGTACGTGGCGGTCCGGACCAGCCGGCCCCAGGCGTCGGTGCGGTAGTTGCTGTTCTGCGCCACCCCGGCCATCGCCCGGGGGTGCAGCGCCTGGAGGTAGAGGGAACGCAGGCCGGCGACGATCAGGACCGGCTCGTCGTGCACCTTCCAGGTGACCGATCCCGGACCGAAGAGGCCGATGTCGTCGGAGTCCACCGCCCAAGAGTGCCACGGGCCCCGCCGGCTCGACCCGGTCGTCGGATCACCGACCCCGCTCACTCGTCGACGGAGCGGCGGGCCTGGCAGGTGGGGCAGAGCCCCCAGAAGGTCACTTCCGCCTCGTCGACCTCGTAGCCGTGGGCGGTGCTCGGGTCGAGGCAGGGGGCGCCACCGACGGCGCAGTCGATGTCGGCGATCTCACCGCAGCCCCGGCACACCACGTGGTGGTGGTTGTCGCCGGCCCGGGCCTCGTACCGGGCCGGGCTGCCGGCCGGCTCGATCCGGCGGGACAGGCCGGCGCGGGAGAGCGCGCCGAGGACGTCGTACACCGCCTGGGTGGAGACGGAGTCGAGGCGTTCGCGTACCCGGCGGGTGATCTCGTCGACCTCCAGGTGGCCGCCGGCGGCCAGCACGTCCAGGACGGCGAGGCGCGGCCGGGTGACCCGCAGGCCCCTCGACCGGAGCAACTCCTCGCCACTGGACATGAGGCAATGACAGCACGGGGTCACCGGGTCGACAAGCGAACCCGGCGGGCACGTGGCCCCGGCCACAGCTCAGGACGGTTGTCGAGCAGGTTGAACCGTGCCGGCCGGCGCCGCGTGTGACCGATCGACGGACGTGCCGCGACGTATGGACCGTCGTACGCTTCTGCGGCGAACCGCATCCATCGTCGGAGGTGTCGGTGTTCAAGGAGATCAATGGCCTGCCGGGCCACATTCTGGTGATCCACGCCGCGGTGGTGCTCGTCCCGCTGCTGGCGCTGCTGGCCTCCGCGTACGGGTTGGTGCCCCGGTGGCGTCCCCGGCTCGACTGGGCGGTGGCGATCCTCGCCGTGGTGACGCCGGTGATCGCCTGGATGGCGACCGAGTCCGGCGAGGCGTTCCAGGAGTTCCTGGAGGGCAAGCACTACCCGCCCGAGCTGCTCGCCAAGATCAAGGAGCATTCCGAGTACGGCGAGACGACGTTCCGGCTCACCGTGGGGATCGCCGTGGCGGCCCTGGTGCTGCTGGCGCTGACCAGCGGCCGGGTGCGTACCCCGCGCCTGCCGTCCTGGGTCAACTGGCTGCTCACGGCCATCATCGTGGTGCTGGCGGTGTTCGTGCTGATCTACATCTACCTGACCGGTGACTCGGGTGCCGCGTCCGTCTGGGGCAACACCCTCTGACCGGTCAGCCGACTCAGAAGATCGCCCGGGAGCAGAGCAGGCAGAGCAGCACCAGCAACACCGCCCCGGCCACCCCGCCGACCGCGTAGGTGACCCGCTGCGCGCGCTGCTCCGCCGCGTCGATGGCCTCCATGTCCTGCGGCGGCAGCGCCCGGGGCGGGGTGGCCCGGAGACGCACCGGCGGCCGCCAACCGGGCGGCGGCGGAGTGGTCGGCGGCGGCCCGGCGTAGCCACCGCCGGGCCGCGTGGCCGCCGGCCGAGGGACCGGTGCCGGCGGTACGTCCGTCGGAGCCGCCCACGGTGACGGGGAGGTCGGCGCGATGGGGGTGACCGCACCCGCCACCCCGCCCGGGGCCGTCCTGGTCGTCGCCGTCGGGCCGGCGGTCGCCTGCCCGCCGGGGTGTGGCCCGGCTGTCGACGTGGCACCGGGTGCTGGCTCGGCGACCATCGCAGCTTCGGCGTCGGGGGCCGTGCGGGCGCCGTCGGGCGCCGTCGGGCCGGTGTGCTCGGGCGGCCGTCGCCAGAACTCGTCCTCAGAGCTGGCACCGCTGGGCGTCGTCACGCCGTCCGACGCTACCAACGCCGCGAGCGGTCGGCCGCCCGACGCGGCGGCCCGCCGTCTCCGGTCAGATCGGTCGCCCCGGTCGGGTCGCCGCCGTCGAGGTGCCCCCTACCGCCCAGCCGGGTTCGCCGTGCCGTCGGACGGGGTACGGGCTGCGGTGGGCTGGGCGTGCCGTCGGGTGGGGCGCGGGGTGCGGTGGCTGGGTGCGGTGCCGTCAGGATGGGTCCGGGCTGGGCTAGTGTTGCCGCTCGTGAGCATCGAGGACCCGGGCGTGCGCGACGACGACCGCGCCGTCGATCTCAGCGAGGATTTCGTGGTGCTGCCCGAGCAGACAGTGGACGACACCGACCACGGCTGGGGTGAACGCACCGGCGGCAACGACGACTGGCTGCTCGCCGAGCGCCCGCCGCACTGGGACTGACCAATCCTCCCCCGTCCAGTCCCGCCCCGTCACGGGCTTGGACGCCGAGCGCCGAGCCGCGATCACGGCGGCCGCCCGGTGGAGCGGCACTCGTCCGGTAACGCCTCAGCGGCGGCGGAGAGGGGCAAGTGGGGACGTCGGCGGGGTCGGTGGTGGGCGCGCGGTAGCGGGCCGGGGTCAGCCGCGTACCACGACGGCGAAGCGGCTCCCCTCCGGCTGGCCGACGGCGCGTTGCGCCTGGTCCGGCCGGAGCGCCAGGTAGAGCGCCGAGGATCCGTCGGTGGCGTCGCCGCCCAGCACGTCGAGCACCAGCGCCCCTGGGGCCAGCAGGCCGGCTTCGGCCGGTGCCCGGCCGGCCGGTACGACCAGCAGGTCGACCCGGGCTCCCGGCCGGAGCACGGCGAGCGCGGCGGGCTCGGCCAACCGCACCGGTACGCCCACCGCCCCGTTCGGCAGCGGCAGCGCTCCCGGCCGACCACCTCCGGCCGAAGGCCCCGCACCTGGCGGCCCGTCGTCCGATCGGCTCCCGGCCGACGGGCCACCTGCCGGCCCGACCCCGGCCGCTGCTGTGGCCGGGGTGCCCCCGGCGGTCGCGCCCCCAGCCGAGGCACCCGGCGACGACGGCACCGGCGTGGGGCAGCCGCCGGACGAGTCGAGGACCACCACCGCGAGGCCCAGCAGGGCGGCGACCAGCCCGAGGCGCAGCAGCGTGCCGCCACCGGGCCGGTGTAGCCAGCGCACCGGGCGCAGCGAGCCCGTCCCGTCCGGGCCACCACCCGCCATGCCGCCCACCCCCGCCCTCGCCCTCCGGCCGCCGTCGTGGCGGTCGACAGCACGCTAGGCGGCGGGGTCGGCCGCGGGGCGCCGTGCGCACCAGCCTGTGGACAACCGGCGGGCCTGTGGACAACGCCCGAAGTGGCGCCCGACCTGCTATCGAAGATCAGCCCCAGACGGGCGGCCGGGCCCGACGGTCCGGGCGGCTGAATCCACCTCGTCACCGACGTCGCGGCGCCGCCCGACTGAATCGTTCACGCCATCAGCTCCAAAGCGCCACCCACCAGGGTCGGCAGACCCGCCAGATCAACCCGGGACTCGCGACCACCCCACCCCGGCAGAACCCGCCCCCGAGGCCCGGTCGATCCCGCGCCGGCCCGAGCGGCACAAAGCCCGAAAGCCGGGGCACGGAAGCCCGGGCACGGAAGTCGGGGCACGAAAGCCAAGGCCCGGACGGCGGGTACGCCGAACGCCCCCGCAGCCTGATGGGGCGGCGGGGGCGGTGGCGTTCGAGATCAGGAGGAGGCGGAGGTGCTGGCGGCCGGGGCCTTGGCCGACCCGCCGTTGGACGAGCCGGACGTGCTGCCGCTAGCCGACGAGCTCGTCGACGACGACTCGCCAGAAGACGACTCGCCAGAAGAGGAGCCGCTGTCCGACTTCGCCGGCTTCGGGGTGGTGCCGCCGGTCGTGCTCTCCGAGCCGGAGGAGCGGGAGTCGGTGCGGTAGAAGCCGGAACCCTTGAACACGATGCCGACCGAGTTGAAGACCTTGCGCAGCCGCCCCTCGCACGTGGGGCACTCGGTCAGCGGCTCGTCGGAGAAGGACTGCACCGCCTCGAGTTGGTGGCCGCACGCGGTGCAGGCGTACTGGTACGTGGGCACGTTCTCCTCCGGATCTGGCACGGCCGGTTGGCACTCGACGGTTTCGAGTGCCAATGGTGCGTCATGGGACCCGGGTTCGTCCAGCGGACGTGGGGGGATCGACACCGGGCGCGCCGGTCAGCGTACGCAGACCGCCCGACGGGGTGATGACGGCGCGTACCGGGCGATCGTGCGGCTGGGCGGGCAGCGCCTCGACCAGCTCACCGTCGTGCAGCAGCGCCACGGTCAACACCGTCTCCGGCACCCGGGCCAGCGCCCGGTCGTACGAGCCGCCGCCGCGCCCCAGGCGCAGGCCACGCCGGTCCACCGCCAGCGCCGGCACCACCACCAGCTCCGCGTCGCCGATCGCCGCCCGGCCCAGCCGGGGTCTGTCCGGCTCCCGCATCCCGCGCCCGGCCGCCACCAGCGAGCCCGGCCCGTCGTACGCCGCCCAGTCGAGGTCCAGGTCGTCCCCGAGCACCGGCAGCAGCAGCTCGGCCCGGCGGGGCAGTGCCGCGCGGAGCGCGTCCGGCAGTTCCGGCCCGCCCGGCTCGGAGCCCACCGGCACGTACCCGGTCATCCGGCGCGGGCGCAGCCGGCGTACCAGCTCGACCAGCTCGGCCCGGACGCGCGCCGCGGCTTCGGCCCGCCGCGGCGCGGTCAGCGCCCGGCGGTGGGCGAGCAGCGCGGCTCGCCTTTCGCGTTTCGCCTCGTGGGCTTCATCAGAAAATTCCGGCACGCAACACTCCCTGACGCAAACCTCGTCTACCGGTCGCTCTGTGTCAGCATCGCAGGAACGGGTGCGGAACTTCCGGGGGGAAGCTTGACGCTACGCGGGCGGTTGACGGCAGCCTTCCTCGCGGTGGTGCTCGGCCCGGTGCTGCTCGGGGCGGTCTTCGTCGGCACCACCCTCGCGGCCGTCGACCGCAGTCGCTCCACCGAACGGCTCGGGCTCGCCGCCTCGACCGTCCGCACCTCGGTGGACGCCCTCTGTCAGCAGCTGCGGGCCGCCGCCGACGCGGTCGCGCTGCGCACCGACCCCGCCGCCCGCGCCGGCGCGGCCGCCCAGGTGGTCAGCCGGGGCCTGGCCGGGGCGGTGCTGGTCACCGACGTGGCCGGCACGACGACGTACGCCACCCCCGGCGCGCCCCCGACGCCCTGGCAGGACTGCTCCGGCGACCGGGCCGTCGTCGGGCCGGTGCGGGCGCTCAGCGCCCGGGTCGACCTGCGCGACCCGGCCGGCGTCGCGCTCGGCACCGTCGCCGCCGCCCAGGTGGTCGACCCGGCGTTCGTGGCCCGGCTGGCCGCCGCCACCGGCGTCGCGGTCACCCTGCTCGACGGTCCCGCCGCCCCCGGCCGGGTCGCCCACACCACCGAGTCCAACCGGGTACGCGAGGCGGTGCTCGCCGCCGCGAGCAGCGCCGACGGCGACCGGGTCACCCAGACCCCCGACGGCCGGTACGTGCGCCGCCTCGGCCCGGGGCCGGGGCAGCCCCTGCCGCTGGTCCTCTCCGTTCCCGGGGAGCAGCCGGCCGGGCTGCCCGCCGTGCT
The DNA here is from genome assembly GCF_040656135.1 of Micromonospora sp. NPDC050200. Classification (NCBI taxonomy): domain Bacteria; kingdom Bacillati; phylum Actinomycetota; class Actinomycetes; order Micromonosporales; family Micromonosporaceae; genus Micromonospora; species Micromonospora sp. NPDC050200. The sequence continues at coordinate 28,974 of NZ_JBFALG010000036.1, read as the reverse complement.
GGTCGGCGCGGTGCTCTTCGCCGCCGTGCTGGCCGTGCTCGCGGCCTGGCGGCTGGCCCGGGTGACCACCCGGCCGCTGGTCGAGCTGGCCGGCGCGGTGGACCGGGTGGCCCGCGGTGACCTGACCGCCCGGGTGCCGGTGCGCAGCCGGGACGAGATCGGCCGGCTGGCCGGCGCGTTCAACCGGATGACCCGGGAGACCGCCAGCTACGTGGCGGCGCTGACCAGCAGCCGGGACCAGCTGCGGGGGCACCTCGCGGTGCTCGGCGACACCCTGGCCAGTACCCATGATCTGCAACGCATCCTGCGGGTGATCCTGCGCAGCGCCCTCGCGGCGACCGGGGCGCGGGCCGGCGCGGTGCTGCTGCTCGACCCCGACGGCGTGCTGGTCGGGCAGTGCGCCGAAGGCCTGGCGGGCCGGGTGCCCGAGGCCGAGCCGCTGCGGGTGCCGGTCGGGGCCGGGGTGATCGGCGCGGTCGCGGCCACCGGGGAGCCGCAGCGCGGCCGGGTCGACCCGGCCGAGACGCCGGCGGGGGAGCCGCGCTGCGAGACGTACGTGGCGGTGCCCTTCGCGGCACCCGCCGGCGCCGACCCGGCCGGACGCGACCCGGCGGTCGGGGTGCTGGCCCTCTACGACCGGCCGGGCGGCGAGGAGTTCGACGACGACGACCTGGCCACCCTGCGCACCTTCGCCGGGCACGCGGCAGTGGCGGTGGAGAACGTACGGGTGCACGAGGAGGCGCAACGGCTCTCGCTGACCGACCCGCTGACCGGGCTGTGGAACTATCGCTACCTGCGTGAGTCGCTGCGCCGCGAGGTGGAGCGGGCCAGCCGGTTCGGGCGGATGCTGAGCATCCTCGCCCTGGATGTGGACCGGTTCAAGCGGGTCAACGACACGTACGGCCACAGCGCCGGGGACGTCGTGCTGGCCGAGTTCGCCCGCCGGGTACGCGGCGAGATCCGCGAGGTCGACCTGGCGTTCCGGCAGGGCGGCGAGGAGTTCGTGGTGCTGCTGCCGGAGACCGATGCCCGGGGTGCCGCGATCGTCGCCGAGCGGCTCGGCGCGGCCGTGCGGGACACCCCGATGGTGGTGGACGAGCACGTGGCGATCCCGGTGACCGTTTCCATCGGCATCGCCGTCTACCCCGACCACGCCACCACCGGCCAGCAGGTGCTCGACGCCGCGGACGAGGCGCTCTACGCGGCCAAGGCGGCCGGGCGCGACGGGTACCGGGTGACCGGGCAGCGTGCCGACGCGGTGGCGGAGGAGATCCCGGTGCCGGCCGGGGCGGTCAGCCCGGACGACGGGCTGCCACGTGCCGGCCCGGCGGCAACCAGGGCGGCGGAGGGCTCCGGCCGGCACCCCGCCAGCCTGTCGGGGCCCGCTGCGGGTGTGACACAGCCGGCTACGGGCGGCGCGTCTTCCGGTCCTCACCCGCCGCGGCAGAGCCGTGGCCGATAGTCTCGCGACATGTCGGAGCACTCAGCGAACCCCTCAACGGCCGCCGCAACCGGCCGTCCCCGTGCGGTCAAGGCTGTCATCCCGGCCGCCGGCCTGGCCACCCGGTTTTTGCCCGCGACGAAGGCGGTGCCCAAGGAGCTGCTGCCGGTGGTCGACCGTCCGGTCCTGCAGTACATCGTCGAGGAGGCCACCCAGGCCGGCATCGGTGACGTCCTGCTGATCACCGGGCGCGGCAAGACGTCGATGGTGGACCACTTCGACCGCCGTCCCGACCTGGAGGCCCGGCTGGAGGAGAAGGGCGACGAGAAGACCCTCGCCGCCGTGCGCCGCCCCAGCGAGCTCGCCGAGATCTACACCTGCCGCCAGCCCGAGCAGCTCGGCCTCGGTCACGCCGTCGGGTACGCCGAGTCGCACGTCGGCGACCAGCCCTTCGCGGTGCTGCTCGGCGACGAGTTCGTCAAGCTCGACCAGCCGCTGCTGCCGGCCATGCTGGAACTCCAGGCCCGCACCGGCGGCGTGGTGCTCGCCTTCTTCGAGGTCGACCCCGCGGATACCAAGCGGTACGGCATCGCCTCGGTCGATCCGGCCGAGCCGGAGCTGACCGACATCGGCGAGGTCGTCAAGGTCACCGGCCTGGTGGAGAAGCCGAAGCCGGAGGACGCGCCGAGCAACCTCGCCGTCCTCGGCCGGTACGTGCTGCCGGGCCGGATCTTCGACGCGATCCGCCGGACGGAGCCGGGCAGCGGCGGCGAGATCCAGCTGACCGACGCCATGGAACTGCTGCGCAACGAGGGCGTGCCGGTGCACGCGATCGTCTACCGGGGCACCCGCTACGACACCGGCATGCCCCTGGGCTACCTCCAGACCGTGGTGCAGATCGCCGCCGAGCGCGACGACCTCGGCGGTGAGTTCCGCAAGTGGCTGGCCGAGTTCGTCAACTCCGACGCGTCGGGCGGTCCTAATACATGACAGCGACGGCCGACGCCGAGGCGGCCGCGAACGAGTTGACGCCGCTCGCCGACTACCTGGGCAGTGTGCTGCGCAGGTTGCGCGCGCTGCCTCCGCTCGACCTCGACCTCACCCAGGCGTACGGCAACGTCCTCGCCGAGGACGTCGTCGCGCCGCACTCCTTCCCCGCCTTCGACCAGGCGGCGGTGGACGGGTACGCGGCCCGCTGGGAGGACCTCGTCGGCTACGGCCCGGCCCCCTCCGGGGGGTCGGGCCGTACCGTGCGGCTCAACGTGGTCGGCGACCTGGGGGCGGCGAGCTGGCGGCCGGTCCGGCTCACCCCCGGCTCGTGCTTCTCCGTCGCCGCCGGGGCGCCCCTGCCGGTGGCCGCGGACGTGGTCGTCCCCGTGGAGTGGACCGACCAGGGCATGGCCGCGGTGGAGGTCTTCCGGACCCCCAAGCGCGGGTACGGCCTCCGCCGCGCCGGTGAGGAACTGCCCGCCGGCACCCTGCTCGCCCGCGCCGGCACGTACGTCTCGCCGGCGCTGGTCGCCGTCCTCGCCGCCACCGGGATCGGGCACGTGGTGGTCCGGCCCAGCCCCCGGGTGGTCATCGTGGCCACCGGCGACGAACTCGTCGACGTCGGCCGCGGCAGCCAGCCCGGCCAGGTGGTGGACGCCAACTCGCACGCGCTGACCGCCGCCGCGGCCGAGGTGGGCGCGCTGGCGTACCGGGTGGGCATCTGCGACGACGACCCGGAGGGGTTGCGCGGCCTGCTGGAGGACCAGACCCTGCGGGCCGACCTGATCATCACCACCGGCGGCACCGGCACCGGCCCCGGCGACATGGTCCGCCGCATCCTGTCCAGGAGGGAGGGTGGCCGGGCCGGGCCGGTCACCTTCACCGAGGTGGCGCTCTATCCCGGCACCGCACTCGGATTCGGTACGGTCGGCGCCGAGGAGGTGCCCGTGGTGTGTCTTCCCGGTGACCCCGGCGCCGCGCTGATCGGCTTCGAGGTGCTGGCCCGCCCCGCCATCAACCTGCTGGCCGGGGCGGAGCCGGTGTTCCGGCCGAGCGTCCGCGCGCACCTGCTGGAGACCATCACCTCGCCGGGCGGGCTGCGCGAGTTCCGGCCCGCGCACGTCGCCGAGCGGCGCGGCGGCGGCTACACCGTCCAGCCGCTGCCGGGCGGGCCGTTCACGCTGTCCGGGCTGGCCGAGGCGAACGGACTGATGGTGCTCGGCGAGCGGGTCACCACCGCCGCCGCCGGCTCCACCGTCGACGTGCTCCTGCTGGATCGGCGCCGGTGAGTCTTTTCGGCTTCGGTCGGACGCCCGGCTGGCCGGTGGTGCTGGCCGACGGACCGGTGGTGCTGCGGCCGTACCGGCGCTCGGACGCGGCCGCCTGGTCCGAGGTGCGGCGCGCCAACCGGGCCTGGCTGGCACCGTGGGAGTCGCACCTGCCGGGAAGTTGGGACGAGACCAACTCGCCGGCGGCGTTCCGCTTCGTCCACCGGGACCTGCGACGCTCGGCGCGGACCGGCGAGGGGATGCCGTTCGCGGTCTGCCTCCGCGAGGACGGCCGGGACCGGCTGGTCGGGCACCTCAACGTGGGCAGCATCGTCCGGCGGGCCTTCTGCTCAGGGTACGTCGGGTACTGGGTGGACTCCCGGGTGGCCGGCCGCGGGGTGATCCCCACCGCGATGGCGCTCGCCGTGGACCACGCGTTCGGTCCGGGCGGGCTGCACCGGGTCGAGGTGAACATCCGGCCGGAGAACCGGCCGTCCCGGCGGGTGGTGGAGAAGCTGGGCTTCCGCGAGGAGGCGTACCACGTGCGCTACATGCACATCGACGGGGCGTGGCGCGACCACATCGGATACGCGATGACCAGCGAGGAGGTGGCCGCCGAGGGCGGTCTGCTGGCCCGCTGGCACCAGGTGCGCGACCGCAACGGGTGAGCCGTCCCACGGGTGGGATCGGCGCGGCGTGCCGGCATCACGGTCGACGGCCCGTAACCTCAAGTAACTGCAAGCTGTGGCAAGCGCTGCCCGCCCGTACGATCTGCGCCGTGGACGACCATCCGGGGAAGATCCTGCGGTCGTCGTGCGGTTGCCCCGAATTCGGTGACGGGAGGGGTGAGGGTGCCGACCTCGGTGCTCCTCGCCGTCCTCGCCGCCGCCGGCCTGCTCGCCCTCGCGCCGGCGCTGGTCCGCCGGTACGACGCCACCGAGCGGCTGGTGGCGGAGCGGGCGCAGTCGACGGCGCGGGTGCTCCAGCGCCGCCGGCGGCGTCGTACTGTCCCGGGACGGCGGCCCGTCAACCCGTCCCGCACCCTTATGGTCACCCTCAGTGAAGATGCGAACACGGGAGGTCTGAGCGCCCCGATCTCCGCGCCCCCCGCGCCGTCCCGCCGGTCGGGCCGGCTGCGCGCCGTCCCGCCGGCCCCGCGCCGAGCCCGCCGTCGACCCCCGCCCCGGCGCCGCCACACCCCGGCCGTCTACCGGCGTCGCCGGGTGCTCGCCGCGCTGCTGCTGCTCAACTTCGTCGAACTGGTCGGCGTGATCGTGGTCAGCCCCGGGTTCTGGATCAGCTTCTCGGTCACCGCGACGCTGCTCGTGGCGTACGTCGTACACCTGCGGAAGCGGGCGGTGGCGGAGCGCCGGCGGCGGCGGATCCAGGCCCGCGAGGCGGCGTGGCTGGCCGCCCGGCAGGCCGAGGTGCGGCGGGAGCAGGCCCGCCGGGCGGCGGCCCGCCGGGAGGCGCAGCGCCGCCTGGCGGCCCAGCGCGAGGCGGTACGCCGCAGCGCGATGGGCCTGGACCGGTCGGGCGACCTGCCGGCGGCGTCCAGCGGGGGCGGCTCGGTCTCCTACCGGCGCGCCGGAGGGCTGCGCGGCCGGGCGTACCAGTCCGGCCGCGGCTCCCATCCCGCCTGAGTCCGTCGGGGTCGGCACTGTGCGGCATGTCGTGGCGGCCCGCCGCCCGGACACCCCGACATGCCGCATCCCGAGTCGATCTTCGAGGGGCTGACGCGGGAGCGCCGGGGGTGATTCGCGGCGGAGGCGGTCTACCTGTTAGCCTTGTCGCCGGCCCGCCTGGTGAAAGCCAGGTGGGACCGAAGCCGGTTCGCCGGCGGAGGGGCTGTGGCGCAGACCGGTAGCGCACCTCGTTCGCATCGAGGGGGTCAGGGGTTCAAATCCCCTCAGCTCCACCTCAGGTCAAAGGCCGTTTCCCAGTGGGAGACGGCCTTTTTCGATCTTGTGCAGCAGCGGAAGTTCAGCACCGCCCCCGGCACGAAGGCCGGGGGCGCCGCGACGTGCCGGGTCAGGTCGTGAAGTTCTCCCCCGCGTTCCGAGCGTCCTCCTGGACGTGCTCGCCGGGCTGCCTGCCCTGGGCCTCATCCCGCTGCATCACCCGCTCCGACTGCGACCGCTCGTTCTGGGCCATGTCGCCCATCCGCGCCCTGGCAGCACCGGCCACCCGCTCGACCTTGTCCTTCGCCCTCTCCAAGCTCATGTCGCCTCCCTGTCGTTCGCGGACCTGGGCGCTGTCCGCCCCTCCTGGCCCGCGTCCCCGCCCGTCCGTGGATAAAACCCCGCTGAACTCCCGAACTGGTCACCGAGGCGCTTGAGTGCGGTCTGGGTCGCCTCCGACGGCGCCTCGCGGTAGATGTAGTGAGGGGCCCCGCCGCGTGGACGGGGCCCCTCACGGGCGGCATTATCGACGCATCAGCGCTGGCTGATCATCCACGTGCCGTCCGCGTACGGCTTGTCGGGGTGCTGGACGTTGAAGAAGAGGGTCCTCGGGTCCTTGCCGAAGTAGATGCCGCTGATCTCCGCGCCCGGGTCCTTGAGCGAGGCGAAAAGCTCGACCTTGTCCGCGGTTCCGTCCTGGTCGGTGTCGTTGCCGGCAACGAAGATGTCGCTGGCGAAGTTGTCCTCAACCATCCACAGCCGGCCGTCAGGGCCCTGGGCGAGGTTGTCCGGGCTGTTGAAGCCGGTGACACCGGCGCTGCGGCTCTCGACGGGCACGTTCACGCCGGCCTCGACGAAGCTCGTAAGAACGTCCTTGTTCAGGTCGATCGCGACGACGCGGTCCTCGCTGGTGTTGGCCACGTAGAGCGTGCTGCCGATGACCTCGACGTCCTCGGGGCGGCCGAATTCGGTGGCGTTCACTGCGTTGGATGCGGCGTCGGCGTCAACGACGACCTGGTTCATGTCGAGCGCGACCCATTCGAAGGCGCCGACCTTGCTGCTGTAGGTCGCCTGGTTCCACTTCTGCTCGGCGTCGGTGAGGCCGGTGAGCTTGAGCGCATAGAGCTGACCGTCAGAAAGATCCCCGCGGGTGGTCGGCTCGAACTTGTAGATCGAGCCGCCGTTGAGCTCGTCGATGACGAAGACGGTGCCGTCGGCGAGCGCTTCGATGCCCTCGTGAGCCAGGATGCCGACCTCGCGGCGCTCCTCGATCCGGGTGACGGTCGTGAGGTCCTTCGGGTCGAGGAACGCCTCGAAGAGGCGGCCACCGCCGGTCTCCTCGGCGAAGAGGAGGGTGCCCCAGGAGGTCCAGCGTAGGCCGTCGAGCCGGCGCCAGTCCGCACGCTGGGCGATGACCTTCGCCTCGCCGGTTTTGAGGTCGATGACCGACAGAGATCCGTTTGATCCGACCTCTTGGGTGCGGTAGAGGTACCGGCCAGCCTGCGGTCCGGTCTCATTGACGGTGTTCATGTCGGTGAGGTCGTCGGTGGTGCCGCCGTAGATGTTGAGCACGGTCTCGTCGGCGACGAGGTCCTGGGTGAAGCCCTCAGGAGCGACGAGCGGCTCACTCCAGTTGGTCGACATCTGGCTGTAGGCCGAGCCCGCGATCGGCTCGAACGCCATCGGTCCGGTGGCGGCGACGGCCGGAGCGGCGGCGGCCAGGCCGAGGGGCAGGCCCAGGCCCAGCGCGAAAGCAGCACTCAGGGTGCGGCGCATGCATGGTCTCCTATGGGTGATCGTGAGGCTGACTCGCCAAAGCTATGAGCGCTCTGTGAACAGCCCACCCTGGACGGCTGACGCGCTGGGATATCGCCCGGTAACGTTCGTGGCGTCCCCGGCTGGAGACGATCAAAAGGTGACGGGGGCCGGCAGTTACTGGCTGGGCGATCTGGTGAGTCGGACAGCGAGGAATTGCGCCGGCGGCAGGCAGACGAGTACCAGCAGCCCAGCGGCCGGCGATGCGAGCGCGGCCAGGGTTGCGACGGCAAAGGTCACTGACAGCGCGACCGGCGGCACCAGCGCCCAGGACGTTCCCGGAATCGGCGGCGCACGCAGTTCGGGACGGCGGACGACCCACCAGGCCTGAGCGAGCGCAAGGAGGCTGATGACCAGCATGTTGCCGAGATAGAGGACCGCGGAGTCGGTACGCAGGTGCGTCTCGACGAAGAGCCGCGCGGTGGGAAACGGCAGGAAGACCACCGCCATCAGCCACATCGTGTTGAGGATGAGGAGGCGCTCGTCGTAATCGATGAGCTGTTCGTAGAGGTGCCGGTGTGTTCGCCAGAACAACGCGATGACCAGGAATGACACCGCGAAGGAGAGAACATCCCCGAGGTGCTCGGCGAACAGTTGCGCCACCGACTGCCCGGCCGTGCTCTGATCGGCGAAGTCGACCAGCGGAAGCACCAGCAGGGTCAGGGCGATCGCAACACCCGCGTCGGTGAACGCGGTGATCCGCTGCAGCGTACGCTCACGGCGCTGGTGGACGTCGGGGCGCTGCCGTGGGCCGGCGCCGGCGGACTCATCGCTCATGCCCTGATTCTGACGAACGGCACACCCTCTGGTTCCGCGTTACCGCTAGGCGTCTCCGGTGTCAGGTTCTTCCTGATCGATCAACCACCTGGCGGAGGCCTCGCCCAACTTTCGATTTCCGATCCGCGCCGAGTTCGGCAAGCCGGCTCAGTCCACTCACCTCCACCGTGCGACACCCGCAGGTGTCATGGACGCTTGCGGGCTCGACGGACGACGGCGCCGGAGCGGCTACCGTGCGGGCCGCCGGGTGGGAAGGGAATCAGCTCGAACTGGCGGGCGGGTTGGCGAAGACGCCCTGCAGCATTCCGGTGGCCTGCCCGACTTCGACGAGATAGCCGTCCGGGTCGCGTAGGTAGCAGCGCAGCTCGGCCTTGCGGTCGAGGGGTTCGGTCAGAAAGTGCCCGCCTTTCGCCTGGGCGTCGGCGTAGAACGCAGCGATATCGGCAACCCGAACATTCAGGAATGCAGACACCGGGTCACCCGGCTCGGGTGGGGTCAGGGTGATGTCGGGCTTGTCGGGGGTGGGTCCCCCGCCGGGGTTCATGATGATCCAGCTATTGGCGATCCGGACGATCGTGGGGTTTTCGGCCAAGACGACCTGCCCGCCGAAGATGTCGGCGTAGAACTTCCGCGAGACCGCGATGTCGCGCACAGTCAGGAAATGCGTGACAACCAGCCCATGCTGTGGCGCGGGAAGGTCGTCGCGGTCCACCATCGGTGTCTCCTCACGGTTGTCCGGTCCTGCCGACGCGGGTGGTAACCACCGGTTTCAACGCCGCGCGGTCCCAGCCTCCCAGCTCCGCCGCTGCCACGTAGGCGCTCTCCAGAAACTCCGACAGCATCTGGCCCGGTTCGCTGTGCCGGGCCCGCCTCATCAGGAAGGGCGCCGCAGTTCGACCAGGAGAAGCTGCCCGAGTCACCAGCGGAGGGATCCGCCGGGCCGGCCGGCATGACCCGTCGGCCGCCCGACGCCGATCAGTCGCTACGTCGAAGGAAGAAGCTCATCTCCACCGGCAAGCCGTCAGCGACCGAGTACGAGGTATCCGAGACCGAGCACCCCGCGGTAGACCTCCACGTACTCGCGCAGCCGGCCGTCGAGTTCCTTGCGGACCTCTGCGGCGCGGGGATCCTCCGGATTGGCCAACAGCCACTCCTGCCGGCCGGCGAGCCAGGTGGATTCGAAGTCGTCCCACTCCCGCTGGTCGGCTGTGCTGAGGTGCAGCACCCGCCAGCCCAGCGCCTGCGCCCGCTCGACGAGATCCGCGAGAGGCATGGTCCCTTCCCCGAAGACGTCCAGCGCCTCACGCGTGGGTGGACGCTCCCAGTAGCCGTCACCGAGGAGGAGGCGGCCACCGGGGCGGACCAGGTCGGCGAGCGCTGTCAGGGCCTCGGTCGTGCCACCGTAGGCATGCGTGGAGCCGACGCACAGGACCCGGTCGGCGGTCTCCCGCCAGTCCGCCGCTTCCCCGTGGGCGAAGGTGACCCGCTCGTCCAGCGACCGGTCCGCGGCCAGCGTCCGGGCGCGGGCGAGCGCGGCGTCGTCCGTGTCGACCCCGACACCCGTCGTGCCGACGCCACCGACAGCGACCGCCCGGAGCAGCAACTCGCCCCAACCGCAGCCGACGTCGAGCACGTGTGTGCCGGGGTGCACGTCGAGCCGTCGCAGGAGCAGGTCGGCGTGCTCCTCCGACAGCGGGGTGTTCCACCGCATGCGGGCGTAGCGGGATGCGGCGAGATCATCGATCGGTGGCATCCGCCGAGGATGCCAATTCTCCACGGCCGGTGCAGCACCATTTCCCGCCGCGGTCAGGCCAGGAAGCGTCGTCAACAAAGAGACGGGCCGGCCCCACCGAGGGAGCCGGCCCGCCAAAAGACCAGAGAGGTCACGGCTTCCAGGAGCCGGCGGCCTCGAACTTGTGCTGGTACTCCACGACGCCGTTCTTGTCCTTGACGTCGAAGACCACCGCACCGGACCGCTTGCTGCCCGCCCGGATGCCGCTGCCGGAGTCGAGGCTGTCGCCGCCGCAGCCGGAGAGCGCGCCGGCCAGGCCGTTGACGGTGGTGCCGTCCTCGGCCACCCACTCGAAGTAGAACGGGTTGATCGACGCCTTGCCCTTGGTGACCGTCGCGGTCACGTCGGCGATCAGGTAGAGGCCCTTGTCCGGGGCGGGGGCGTACGAGCGGCAGCCCTTGGTGGAGGTGGAGAACTTGCGGATGGTGATCTCGATGGTGCCCTCGTCGTCCTCGATCACCAGGGTGTCGCCGGGCTCCATGTTGAACGTCTCGCCGTTTGTGGCGGTGGCCGACGGCTTGCCGCCGGGGAGGGCCGGGGCGGCGGTGGTCCGCGGGGTGGGCAGCGACCGCTCGATCTCCTCCGCCTTGTCGGCGGCCCTCTTGCCGCCCGCCACCAGGGCGACGATGCCTCCACCGCAGCAGAGCAGCAGCAGCACCGCCACGATGATGCCGACGATGACCCAGGTCTTCTTCTTCGAGCCGGACTGCACCGGCGGGCCGAGCGGCTGGCCCGGCGCCGGCGGGTAGCCACCGCCGGAGACCGGCGGGTACGGCGCGCCGGAGACCGGCGGCATCGACGCGTTCGGGTCGTACGGCGGGTACGGGGTGCCGGACACCGGCGGGTACGGCGCGCCGGACACCGGCGGGTACGGCGCACCCGAGGTCGGCGGCTGCGCGGCGGTCGGGTCGATCGGCGCGTACGGCGGCTGGGGTGCGGTCGGGTAGTGCGGCGCCCCGGAGACCGGCGGCAGCGGCGCGGTCGGGTCGGCGGGGTACTGCGGCACCGGCGCCGTGGGGAACGGGTCCACGGGCGGCTGGTTGGGGTCCTGCGGCCCGTAAGGGGGCTGGGGCTGGCTCACCGTACTCCTCGGCACTTCGGCTGCGTCGCGAACTCTTCGACGCTAGTCGGTGCCGGCAACGTGGAATTGTCTCGGGTCCGACCCGCCGTTCGGTGCTCCGGGCGGACCGAACGGTCAATACGTCAGCACGGCCGCCGTGCGGACCAGGTCGCCTTCGACGACGAAGCGCCCGGTGACGACGGAGGGCGGGTCGGCCACGGTCGCCGCCCGCAGCCGGGCGGGATCGATCCGCGCGGTGAACGTCCCGGCGTCCGGGTCCAGTTCGACCGTGGCGTCCTGGAAGTCCAGCCACGACCCGACCACCGGGTGCCAGACCTTGTAGACGGTCTCCTTCGCGCTGAACAGCACCAGCGACCAGGACGTGCCGGCCGGCAGCCGGGCGCAGCGCTCCTCCTCCTCGGGGCGGCAGATCAATCGGCGTACCCCCGCGTTGAGCTCCCGGAGCCGCTCGGCGTCCATGCCGACGGACCGCACGTCGGTCGCCCGGGCGACCGCGGCGGCGCAGTAGCCGCGGGTGTGGGTGATGGTGCCGACCACCCCCGCCGGCCAGGCGGGGGAGCGGTCGGCCGCCGCCGGGACCGCCAGCTCGGGCAGCCCCAGCCCGGCCATCGCCCGCCGGGCGCAGACCCGGCCGGCGGTGAAGTCCCGCCGCCGGCTCTCCACGGCCCGCGCGCCGAGGCCGGTCCGCTCGGCGGGGAGCAGCTCGCCCGCCCAGTCCGCCGGCCCGGCCACCACGACCGAGACGGTCGGCGGCAGCAGGTCACGCATCACCACCCACCCCCTTCAGGGACGACGACAGTCTGGCCGGTCGGCGACGGCCTGCTCGGCGGCGGAGGCCACCTGAGCCTGCACCCCGGTCAGGCGGCCGACCACGGCGACCGCGTCGTGCCCTGCCGGGCGGTGCGGCAGGTGCCGGCGCGCCCGCCGGGCCCGCACCCGATCGGCGGATAGGTTCGTGACGGCCATCGACGGTGAACGTACCGCAACCATGTAACGCCGGAGAGTCCCGTGTCGCTGTTGGAGCGTCGCGGGGGATCACCCGGCGTCCGTGCCGTCGACGCCGCAGGCCGGTGACCAGGTACGACCATCCGGAGAGGAAGTGGCGATGACCGGTGTCCCGACGCCCTCGGGTTCCCGGCCGGACGAACACGTACCGGTGACACCGGCGTGGACCTGCGACTCCTGCGGGGAGGAGTGGCCGTGTCCGACCAAACGCGTCCGGCTGCTGAGGGAGTACCAGGTGGACCGCGCCTCGCTCAGCGTCTACCTGGGCTCGTGTCTCGCCGCCGCCACCGTCGACCTGCGCGCCTCGCCGGTGGCGTCCCTGCGGGACCGGTTCATCGGCTGGGTCCCCCGGGGACCGGTGACGCCCTGAGCCCGGCGGTGGCCGCCCGGTCGGGGCGGCCACCGTCTCGGAGTCAGGGCCGGCGGGGGCGGCGGGTCAGCGCGAAGCCGACCACGCCGGCCACGGCGGCGAGGACCCCGCCGACCGTGCTCCAGATCCACCGCGAGCCGAGATCGGGCAGCCAGTCGCCGAACCCGGCGTCCTCCTCCTCGGCCGGGGCCGCCGCCGGCTCCCCGGTGAGCACCGCGCCGGCCTTCGTGTTCGGCACCAGGGGCGCCTTCAGCTCGCCGTCGTCGCGGGAGCCCTCGCCGTCCGCGCTGACCAGAAGGTCGACGTCGACCGGGAGCCCGAGGTCGGGCTCGGGCAGCTCGGTCACCGACAGCCGGACGTAGTAGGTGCCGGGCAGCGGGTCGGCCGACCAGGGCTCGGCCCAGGAGCGCACCTGGCGCAGGGTGCAGCCGAGCGACACGCTGCCGGCGGAGGCGTCGACCGTCGGGGTCTGCGCCCCGGCGGTGCAGGACTGCCGGCGGCGCAGCCCGTCGAAGACCTCGACCGTCCAGGTGGACGCCCCGGTGCGGGCCTTCGGCAAGGACACCGTCGCGCTGATCTCGTGCCGCTGCCCGGCCGAGGCGGGGAACGACCAGTAGAGGTGGTCGCCGGTGGAGGCGCTCATCCGTACCGGCTGGCCGGCGGCGATGCCGGTGGCGGTGAGGAAGGACGTGCCGGCCCGGGTGACCGGGGTGGCGCCGGGGGACGGGGTGGGGGCGGCCGCCGCGGCGGGGACGGCCGGCAGGGCCAGCCCGGCGGCGAGCGCCCCACCCGCCAGGATCATCGGGGTACGCATCTCAGTTCTCCCTCCAGGTGGCGACCCACCAGCGGGTGAGCAGCCCGGCGACCAGGCCGGTGAGCAGGCCGGCCAGGGTGAGCAGGGCGAGCAGCACCCAGCCCCGACCGAGGTCGGGCGCGGCCGGGGCGGGGGAGGAGGCCACCACGTCGACGGTCAGCTCGACCGGCATCCCCGGTGCGGCCTGGGTGCCCGGCCGGGGTGCGAAGGAGTTGCTCACCACCAGGCACACCGTTGTGGCGGGGACGGGCGCGGCGCTGGCCTCGGGCGTCGGCGTGGCCCCGTCCTCCGTCGCCGACCAGCGCAGGCCGGCCGAGACCACGTCGGTACGCCCGCTGCCGGCGTCCACCCCGCGCACCAGTTCCCGGCCGTCGGTGGCGGTGGCCCGCAGCAGCACCCCGTAGTCCGGGTTCACCGGCCGGTCCAGCGCCAAGCTGACCGAGGCGCGCAGCTCCTGCCCCGGCCGGACCGGCACCCGGTACCAGCGGTGCTCGGAGAACGCCTCCCGGTCGCTGTAGACGCCGGGGGCGAGCAGCGGTGCGTTCGCGCACTCCGCCGTGCCGTCGACCACGGTGGGCGTGGCGGTGTACGTCTCCTTCGCCCGGTCCACCAGCTGCTTGATCCGGCCGGTCAGCTCGTCGGCGCTCTGCGCCGCGGTGTACGTCCCGCCGGTCGCGCCGGCGATGCAGAGCAGTTGCTTGCGCACCTTCTCGTCGGGGGCTAGGCCGAGGGTGTCGACCACCAGCTTCGTGCCCTGGGCGGCCAGTTCGCGGGCCACCTCGCAGGGGTCCGGTGGGGCGCAGGTGTCCTCGCCGTCGGTGATCAGCACGATTCGGCGGGCGGTGGCGCCGGTGCCGAGGTCCTGGGCGGCCGAGCGCAGGGCCAGCCCGACCGGGGTGAAGCCGGTCGGCCGCAGGGTCGCCACGGCCGCCTTCGCCTGCGCCCGGTCGACCGGCCCGACCGGCACGATCTGCTGGGTGTCCAGGCAGCCCTGCTTCTTGTCCTTGCCCCGGTAGGTCGCGCCGAGCACCCGGATGCCCAGCTGGGTCTCCTCGGGCAGGGCGTCGACCACCTCGTTGAACGCCTGCTGGGCCACCGAGATCCGGCTGCGGCCGTCGATGTCCCGGGCCCGCATCGAGCCGCTGACGTCGAGCACCAGCTCGACCTTCGGCGGCTCGGCGGGGGTCTCGTCGTCGGCCAGGGCCGGTGCCGGACCGGTCAGCACGGTGGCCGCCAGCAGTCCGATCAGGACGGCCGTCGGTCGTCTCTTGTTGATCATCGGGCGGAGTGTACTGCGGTCCACTCTGGATGATCGTCCGGGGCATAGGGTGTCCCGTGCGGGCCCCGGGTCGCCACCGGCGGCAGGGCGGTGAGCCGCCGGTGAATCGCCCGGTCCCGTCCGGGTGGGATCTGGTGATCTTCCGTGCGATTCCCCGAGCCGTCCCGGTGCCGCCTCCTCCACCGTCCGTCCCGGTCGCGATCCCGGTGATCGGGCAGGAACCGGTACGGACCGGCCCGGCAGCCCCGGCGGATCGTCGATCGCCGGGTGACCATCCGTTAACTGCCGGATGTAAACCTTTCGCCCGGCCAGGCATCCCTCGGAAATCTGACCCAACTCGACCCGTTGTGTCGGTGACGAAGGGTGGTTAAGCTTTGTCTTGCGCGCCCCAATCGCCCGCTTCCCCCGTGGCAGGCGATCGGGGCGCGCGCTATTTGTGCGCTGCCCTCCGTCCGGTGTTTCCCGCCCGGCCCGCGCCGCAACTCCCAGGAGTTACGCCACTGCCGACGAACGTGGCGGCGTCCGGATCACCCCGCACACCGCCAGTCGATCGTGCCCGCCTCCGGTGCGCCGGGTCAGATCCAGCGGCCGTCCAGCCACATCCGGGCCGACCAGTCGTCGTACGGCAGCAGGTTGCCCACGAAGATCGGATAGAAGTACGCGAAACAGAGCGCCACCAGCAGCACGTACGCGCCGACGATCACCCCGCCGATCAGGCGTTGGTCCCTGCCCCGCTCCACGTCGGCGTCGGTGGCCGGGGCGCCCTGCCGGCCGGTCGGGGTGACGATCGCGCCCAGCACGTAGACCACCGCCAGCACCAGGAACGGCAGCGCCGGGGCGGCGTAGAACGAGAACATCGTCCGGCCGTCCAGGGCGAACCAGAACCAGGGCAGCAGGCCGGCGGCGACGCTGAGCAGGATCGCCCCGGCCCGCCAGTCCCGCCGGGCCAGGCCCAGCCAGGCCGTCGCCGCCAACGCCGGCAGGAACGACCACCACAGCAGCGGCGTGCCCAGCAGCAGGATCTCCGAGGCGCAGCTCGGCGCCCCACACGCCCCGTCACCCGACCAGTAGAAGGCCACCGGCCGGCCGAGCAGCAGCCACTGCCACGGCCACGACTGGTACTTGTGCGGGGTCTCCAGCCCGGTGTGGAACTCGAACGCCGCCCGGTGGTACTGGTACAGGTTGTTCAGCGCCCCGATGATCGGGGTGTCGCTCAGGCCGGGCGTGTTCGGGTAGCGCTCGGCCAGCCGGTAGTAGCCGTCGTCGCCGAGCAGCCAGCCGGACCAGGTGGCCACGTAGGTCACGACCAGCAGCACCCCGGCGAGCACCAGCCAGGGCAGCTCGTCGAGGAGCGCGTCCCGCCACGGGCGGCGTACCCCGGCGGAGCGGCGGACGCCGACCTCCCAGAGGAGCGCCAGCAGCCCGAACGCCGGCACGAAGTACAGCGCGCTCCACTTCACCGCCACCGCGCAGCCGAGCAGCACCCCGGCGACCAGCCGCCACCAGGGCCAGGTCCGCCAACCGCCCGCCGGTCGGCCGGCCCGCCCCGGCGCGGCCGGGTCCAGCCCGCCCTCCAGCGCCCGGGCCCAGCGCCGTCGCCGGGAGTCCCGGTCCAGCACCAGGGCGCCGAAGGCGGCCAGCACGAACAGCAGCAGGAAGATGTCGAGCAGCGCGGTGCGGGAGAGCACCAGGTGGAAGCCGTCCAGCGCGAGCAGCAGGCCGGCGGCGCAGCCGAGCGTGGTGGAGCGGAACAGCCGGCGCGCGATCCGGGTCAGCATCAGCACCGACAGGATGCCGGCCAGTGCCGCGGAGATCCGCCAGCCGAACTCCGGGGCGGTGGTCATCAGGTGCCCCGGCACCGAGATGTTGTGCTCCTGGTCGGAGTAGCCGAAGGCCCACTCCCCGAGCCCGATCAGCCACTTGCCCAGCGGTGGGTGCACCACGTACGACGCGCCGTTGTCCTTGTAGTTCCACTCGACGCCCTTGTCGATCAGGCCGTAGGCGTCGCGGGCGTAGTAGATCTCGTCGAAGATCTTGCCTTTGGGGCCGCTCAGGCCGAGCAGGCGCAGGATCGCGGCGATCGCCACCACCACGGCGGTGGCGATCCAGGAGTTCACGTCCAGCCGGGCCTCGACGGTGGCGAGCCGGCGACGCACGACGGCCGGGACGCCGCCACCGTCGGTGGACGGGCTCCCCTGGTCGGGTCGGTCCGCGTTCACGCTCTGTGCTGTCGACGCACTCGTCACCCGGCGATCGTAGGCTCTGAAGGTGCCCGGTGGCGCCCATCGTCTCCGACCTCGGCACGCTCATCGATGAAGGAGCGCATCTCGTGGGTGAAATGTCCGAGCTCGGGCGCCTGGTCCTGCTCGGCGCGCCGCTGGGCAACCCCGCCGACGCCTCCGCGCGGTTCCGCGAGGTGCTCTCCACCGCCGACGTGGTCGCCGCCGAGGACACCCGCCGCCTCACCCGGCTGGCCCGTGACCTCGACGTCACCGTCGGCGGCCGGATCGTCTCCTACTTCGAGGGCAACGAGGAACGGCGCACCCCGGAGCTGGTCGAGGTGCTGACCGCCGGCTACCAGGTCGCGCTGGTCACCGACGGCGGCATGCCCAGCGTCTCCGACCCCGGCTACCGGCTGGTCCGGGCGGCGCTCGACGCCGGCGTGCCGGTCACCGCCGCGCCCGGCCCCAGCGCGGTGACCACCGCCCTGGCACTTTCCGGCCTGCCCTGCGACCGGTTCTGCTTCGAAGGCTTCCTGCCCCGCTCGCCCGGCGGCCGGCGGTCCCGGCTGCGCGCCCTGGCGACCGAGGAACGGACCCTGGTCCTCTTCGAGGCCCCGCACCGGATCGCCGGCGCGCTGGCCGACCTCGCCGCCACCTTCGGCGCCGACCGCCCGGCCGCGCTCTGCCGCGAGCTGACCAAGACGTACGAGGAGATCGTCCGCCGGCCGCTCGGCGAGCTGGCGGAGTGGGCCGCCGAGGGCGAACCGCGCGGGGAGATCACCCTGGTGGTCGCCGGGGCCCCGGAGCGGCCCGCGGAACGCCCCGACGACGACACGCTGCGCGCCGCGGTCGCCGAGCGGGAGGCCGCCGGGCTGTCCCGCCGGGACGCGATCAGCGAGGTCGCCGCCGGCTACGGGCTGCGCCGCCGGGACGTCTACACCGTCGTGCACAGCTGAGGCGTCGGCCGCTCACCAGGCGGCGAGCAGGAAGCCCAGGGTGATCAGCAGCGGCCCGCCGTATGCGCCGGCCGTCGCCCACCGGCGGTGCCGGCTGTCGGCCAGCCTCGCCGCCCCGGTCCCCCGGGCGATGCCGGCGCCGCAGCCGGCCACCACCAGCAGCCCGAGCAGCCAGCGCAGGTGCCGGCCCACCCCGGTGTCGACGTACGCGGTGTCGTCGCCCGCCCCGGTCATCCGCGCCGGCAGCGCCGTACCGGTGGCGCGGCGCTCGCCCGGCACCCCGCTGACCCGGACGCCGTGGGCGAGGAACCGGCCCCGGTCGGCGGCGAAGATGCCCCGGCACCGCTGGGTCACCCCGCCCCCGGTGCAGTCGGTGATCACCACCGTCCCGGTGGTGGCGTGGCCCACCGCGAGCCAGAACGGCCCGGCGCTCACCCAGGCGAAGAAGGCGGCGACCAGGCTCAGCGCCACCAGCACGGCCAGCCCCCGCACCGGGTCCGGCGGGTGCGGGGCACGCGACGCGCGCGGCCGGGCGGGTACGGCGGGCGGGCGCCCGCCGCGCTTCGGCTCCTCGCGCAGCGGCGTGCCGTCCCAGTGCACCTCCTCGATCGGCCGCCAGGAGAAGTTCTCCCCGTCCGCCGTACCCGTGTCGGCGGCGCGGCCGCCCGACGGCTGGCGGACCGGGACCCGGCGCGGCACCGCGTCGACCGGCGCCCCGGTGGTCGGCTCCACCTCGACGGGCGTCCCGTCCGGTCCGGGCACCACCCGCGGCTGAGGTGCGACCGCGCCGCCCCGGGCCGGCGCGGCCGGGCCGCCCGGCGGATCCGTCCTGGTGCCCGGGGACGGGTCGCCGTGCCCGGGTGCCGCTCGTCTGCCAGTCACGGCGTTCATTTGACACCGTGCCGGAGGGGGCAGCGGGCAGCTCAGGCCGCGTGTCGGCGACAAATCGGACGAACTGTGAGGGTGGGTGGAACCGTCAACCGGGTCGGCCCGGACCCGGGGAGGCCTATTGGTTCGCGGTCACCCGGCAGCGGTCACTACGCTTGCTGGTCATGAGTCACGTTCTCGCGGCGGTCGCCTGGCCGTACGCCAACGGCCCGCGCCACATCGGCCACGTCTCCGGTTTCGGCGTTCCCTCCGACGTCTTCGCCCGGTACATGCGGATGGCCGGCCACGACGTGCTCATGGTCTCCGGCACCGACGAGCACGGCACCCCGATCCAGGTGCAGGCCGACGCCGAGGGGGTCACCCCCCGCGAGCTGGCCGACCGGTACAACCGGGTGATCGCCGAGGACCTGCGGGCGCTGGGGCTCTCCTACGACCTGTTCACCCGCACCACGACCCGCAACCACTACGCGGTGGTGCAGGACCTCTTCCAGGGGCTGCACCGCAACGGCTACATCGTGCCCAAGGTGACCACCGGCGCGATCTCCCCGTCCACCGGCCGGACCCTGCCGGACCGCTACATCGAGGGCACCTGCCCGATCTGCGGCTACGACAGCGCCCGCGGCGACCAGTGCGACAACTGCGGCAACCAGCTCGACCCGGTCGACCTGATCGACCCCCGGTCGAAGATCAACGGCGAGACGCCGAAGTTCGTCGAGACCGAGCACTTCTTCCTGGACCTGCCCGCCCTGGCCGACGTGCTGCGGCGGTGGCTGGACACCCGGGAGGGCTGGCGCCCCAACGTGCTGCGCTTCTCCCGGAACCTGCTCGACGACCTCCAGCCCCGGGCCATCACCCGGGACCTGGAGTGGGGCGTGCCGATCCCGCTCGACGGCTGGCGCGACCGCGGCGACAAGCGGATCTACGTCTGGTTCGACGCGGTGATCGGCTACCTGTCCGCCTCCATCGAGTGGGCCCGCCGCACCGGCGACCCGGAGGCCTGGCGGAAGTGGTGGTCGGCCGACGCCGAGGGGAAGGACGCCCGCGGCTACTACTTCATGGGCAAGGACAACATCGTCTTCCACTCGGTGATCTGGCCGGCGCTGCTCTCCGGCTACTCGGGCGAGGGCGCCAGCGACGGCGAGCCGGGCGAGCTGGGCCGGCTCAACCTCCCCACCGAGGTCGTCTCCAGCGAATACCTGACCATCGAGGGACGCAAGTTCTCCTCGTCCCGCAAGGTCGTCATCTACGTCCGGGACTTCCTGGAGCGCTACGACGCCGACGCGCTGCGCTACTTCATCGCCGCCGCCGGCCCGGAGAGCAACGACACCGACTTCACCTGGTCTGAGTTCCTCCGCCGCAACAACGACGAACTGGTCGCCGGCTGGGGCAACCTGGTCAACCGGTCCGTGTCGATGGCGGCGAAGAACTTCGGCGCGATCCCGCCGGTCGACCCGGCCGGGCTCACCGAGGCCGACGAGGCGCTGCTCGCCACCGCCCGGGCCGGCTTCGCCACGGTGGGCGACCTGATCGCCCGGCACCGGCAGAAGCAGGCCATCGGCGAGGCGATGAAGGTGGTCGCCGAGGCCAACAAGTACCTCTCCGACCAAGCCCCGTGGAAACTGAAGGACGAGGCGGACAAGCCGCGGATGGGCACCATCCTGCACGTCGCCCTCCAGGTGGTCAGCGACGCCAACACGCTGCTCACCCCGTTCCTGCCGCACTCCGCGCAGAAGGTGCACGAGCTGCTCGGCGGCACCGGCGTGCACGCGCCGATGCCGGTCATCGAGGAGGTCGACGACCTCGACGGCGGCCCGGCGTACCCGGTGCTGACCGGCGACTACACGGTCGGGGCGCGCTGGGAGTCCGTACCGGTGGAGGCCGGCCGGCCGCTCGCGGCGCCGAAGCCGGTCTTCCGCAAGCTCGACCCCTCCATCGTCGAGGAGGAACTGGCCCGCCTGGCCGGCTGACCGCACGTACGCACGGCGGCGCGGCCCGGGAACGTCCCCGGGGCCGCGTCGCCGATCCGTCGGCCCGTCGCGTCAGGCGGGGGCCATGCTGGGCTGGCCGAAGAAGTTCAAGATCGACTTGCTGACCTCGTCGGCGTGCGTCCAGGGCGTGCCGTGCGGGGCGCCCGGCAACGTGATCAGTTGGCTGTTCGGCAGCATCGGCTGCAGCCGCTGCCCGGTCACCGGGTACGGCAGCACGTTGTCCTTGTCGCCCTGCACGATCAGCACCGGCACGTCGATCCGGGGCAGGTCACCCCGGAAGTCGGTCTGCCACGCGTCCACGCAGTCGTGGGTGCCCTTCGCCGAGGCCATCGCCCCGATGTTCCAGTGCCCCCGGTACGCCTCCTCGCTGACCCACCTGCCCTTGTTCTCCGAGTAGTTGAAGAACGCGTCGCAGAAGGTGCTCAGGTAGGCGAACCGATCGGCCAGGATGGCCTGCTGGAAGCCCTCGAAGAGCTTCTTGTCGACCCCCTCCGGGTTGTCCGCCGTCTTCAGCAGGAACGGCGCCAGCGGGGCCAGCAGCACCGCCCTGCTCACCCGGCTCGACCCGTACGTGCCCAGGTAGCGGGTCACCTCACCGGTACCCATCGAGTGGCCCACCAGCATCGCGTCCCGCAGGTCCAGCTCCGTCATGATCACGTCGAGGTCGGCGGCGAAGGTGTCGTAGTCGTACCCCGTCGTCGGCTGGCTGGACGCGCCGAAGCCCCGCCGGTCGTACGTGATCACCCGGTAGCCGGCGTTCAGCAGCGGGATGGACACCTTCTCCCAGGTCGCGCCGTTGAACGGGAAGCCGTGGATCAGCACCACCGGCTGGCCCGAGCCGTGATCTTCGTAGTACAGGTCGACGGGGGCGAAATTCTCCGCTCCGACGGTGATGAAAGGCATGCGGGTCTCCTGATCCGTGGATGTCGGACGCCCGCGCTTTCCCGGGCCGCTGCCCGTTATGCGCGCCCGGTCAGAGCACGTACGGCACCTCCACCACCTGGTCGTCGGTGACCTCGGCCCCCGGCGCCCACGCCTCGTAGACGCCCCGTTCCTGGCACTGCGCCCCCGTCCCGACCACCGCGTCCGGATCCGGACGGCACAGCCGCAACCGCAGCCACCCCGCCTCCTCCCGCAACACCAGGCACGGCACGTCCCGCCAGCGCGCGTACCGCAGCCGGCGGGCCACCGACTCCACCGGATAGCGGGCGGCCCGGGTCATCGCCAGCACCCGGAACCCGCCCGGCAGGTCGGCCACCGCCTCGTAGTCGGTGCCGGCGTAGCCGCCGACCAACTGGGTGGAGCGGGGCGCGTCGCCGGTGGGCAGGTACTCCTGGTCGGGGGAGAGCCCCGGCACCGCGGCGAGCAGGTGCCGCCACTGCGGGCCGACCATCCGCAGCCAGCCCCGCTGCTCCGCCTGGTAGCTGTAGAGCACCACCTCCACCCCCTCCGCGGTGTACGCGAGCAGGGTGGCGTTGGCCGGCATGGGCAGGTCGGCGCAGTCCCGGGTGACGAACTCCGGGATCAGCTGCGCGTTGCTCGGCACGAAACCGGTGCCCAGCACCGGCGGGCCGAGCCGGTCCCGCGGCGGCAGCGCCAGCAGGCCCCGGTGCGCCGGGCCGGCCGGCACGTCGAAGTCGACCGGGTCGACGGCCCGCCAACGCAGCACGTACGCCACGTCGTCACCGCCGCCCGCGCCGTCACCGCGCAGCACCGCCAGCGCCCCCGGCGTACGCAGGTGCGCCACGTCGTGCTCCCGGTAGCAGAAGCCGTGCGGCAGCCAACCCCGCACGTACCCGGCGAGCTGCTGGGCGGAGAGCACCTTCACCATCCGGGTGCCCCGCCGGACCACCGCCGAGGCGCGGACCGCGGTCAGCGTCGGGTCCCCGGCCGCCGCCGGCTGCTGGCTGAGCTGGTGCACGTACGCCCAGCCCCGCTCCCGGTGCAGCGGCATCCGCAGCGGCGCCTCCGGCTCCTCGGCCGGCTCCACCGCCCCGTGCACGGCGCCGACCTCGGTCACGTGCACGAACTTCCGCCACGGCAGCGCCGTCCCGGGCCGGGGCGACCACTCGAAGCCGCGCGCCTCGTCGGCGCTGAACAACTCGTACGCCGCGCCCCGGGCGATCTCCTCCGCCGGGTACACCGCGCCCTCGTACCCGACGCGCAGAACGGTGCCGCTGGCCTGAGGGGTGAGGGTCATTCCGGAAACGCTAAGCGCGCGGGATGCCAGCCCGGTGAACAGTCGATGGCGTCCCGGCGACGTGGCGCGCCGTCGGTGTGTGATGCTGGCCGCGATGAGTGAGCCGACCGAAACCCGCAAGCAGCGCGCCGCCCGGCGGGCCGGGGAGTTCCCGCCCGCACCGGAGGCGCTGCCCCACCCCGTGCTCGACAGCCACACCCACCTGGACATCACCGTCAGCGAGGCCGGGGTGCCCGGCGGCGGCCCCGCCGACGACCCGGTCGCCGCGGCGGTCGAGGTGGCCGCCGCGGTCGGCGTGGACCGGCTGGTCCAGGTCGGCGTCGACGTGGGCTCCTCCCGCTGGGGCGCGGACGTCGCCGACAAGTACCCGGCGGTGCTGGCCACCGTCGCGCTGCACCCCAACGAGGCGCCCCGGCTGGCCGACCTGGACGCCGCGCTGCGCGAGATCGAGGCGCTCGCCGCCCGCGACCGGGTCCGGGGCGTCGGCGAGACCGGGATGGACTTCTTCCGTACCGGGGACGAGGGGCGGGCCGCGCAGGAGGAGAGCTTCCGGGCGCACATCGCCATCGCCAAGCGGTACGGCAAGGCGCTGGTCATCCACGACCGGGACGCGCACGCCGACGTGCTGCGCGTCCTCGACGACGAGGGCGCGCCGGACATCGTGGTGCTGCACTGCTTCTCCGGCGACGCCGAGTTCGCCGCCGAGTGCGTCCGCCGGGGCTACCTGCTCAGCTTCGCCGGCACCGTCACCTTCGGCAGTGCCGGCGCCCTGCGCGAGGCCGCCGCGCTGACCCCGCTCGACCAGATCCTGGTGGAGACCGACGCGCCGTACCTCACCCCGATGCCGCACCGGGGGCGGCCGAACGCGTCGTACCTGATCCCGTTGACGGTCCGGTCGCTGGCCGCGACGACCGGCGCCGACCTCGACGAGCTCTGCGCGGCCATCTCCGCCACCGGCGACCGGGTCTTCGGCCCGTGGTGAGCGGGCGCGGTCCCGCCGCTACGCTACGGGCGTGACCGGTCTCCTCGGCCCGGCGGAGATCCGGGAACTGGCCGCCCGCCTGGGCGTCGCCCCCACCAAGAAGCTCGGCCAGAACTTCGTGCACGACCCGAACACGGTCCGTCGGATCGTCACCGCCGCCGGGCTGGCCCCGGACGACGTGGCGCTGGAGGTCGGGCCGGGGCTCGGCTCGCTCACCCTGGCCCTGCTGCCGGTGGCCGCCCACGTGCACGCTGTGGAGATCGACCGGACGTTGGCCGGCGCGCTGCCGGAGACCGCCGCCCGGCACGCCGGCCCGGACGCCGCCCGGCTCACCGTGCACCACGCCGACGCGCTGCGGGTCCGCGCCGCCGAGCTGGCCGACCCGGCCCCGACCGCGCTGGTGGCGAACCTGCCCTACAACGTCGCGGTGCCGGTGGTGCTGCACCTGCTGGCCGAGCTGCCCACCCTGCGGCACGGCCTGGTGATGGTGCAGAAGGAGGTCGCCGACCGGCTCGTCGCCGGTCCCGGCTCCAAGGTGTACGGCGTCCCGTCGGTGAAGCTGGCCTGGTACTCCCGCGCCCGCGCCGCCGGCCGGGTGCCGCCGAACGTGTTCTGGCCGGTGCCGAACGTCGACTCCGGCCTGGTCGCCTTCACCCGCCGTGAACCGCCCCGCGACGACGTCACCCGGAAGCGGGTCTTCGCCGTGGTGGACGCCGCGTTCGCGCAGCGCCGCAAGACCCTGCGGGCCGCGCTGGCCGGCTGGGCCGGCGGCGCCGACCGGGCCGCCGCCGCGCTCACCGCCGCCGGCGTCGATCCCGGCGCACGGGGGGAGTCACTCACCGTCGAGCAGTTCGCCGCCATCGCCGCGTCGGCTCCGGCCGCCGCGCCCGCCGCGCAGTAGGCTGGCGCCGTGCCCGCCGAGGAGGTGTACGAGTGACCGCGCAGCCGATCGACCCCGCCGCCGCAGGGATGTGGACCCCCGATCCGATCCGCCAGCGCCTGGCCAGCTACACCATCGAGGACGTGCTGGCCCTGCCCGACGACGCGCCCCGCGTCGAGCTGGGTGACGGAGTCCTCGTCGTGGTCCCTTCCCCCACCTTCGGCCATCAGACCATCGGCAATCTGCTGTGGCTGTGGCTTCGGCAGCACGCCCCGTTCGATCTGACGCCGGCCACCGCCGTCGGGGTGGCGATCAACCATCGAAACACCCTGGAACCGGACGTGGTGCTGCTTCGTCGTCCCGTGGTGGGCGAGAATCACTACTTCGATGCCGAGCAGGTCGTGCTCGCCGTCGAGGTGGTCTCGCCCGGCACCCGGCGCCGGGACCGGCTGGAGATGCCGGCGGACTACGCCGACGCCGGCATCCCGCACTACTGGCGGATCGAGCAGAATCCGGTGCACGTGTACGCGTACGACCTGGTCGACGGCCGGTACGAGCTGGTCGCCGACTCCGCCGAGGAGCTGATCGTGGAGAAGCCGTTCGACATTCGCCTGCGCCTGCGGGACCTCGCCCCGTGACCGAGGCCTGGCGACCGGACGAAGACGACGAGCAGCAGCGGCGCGGCGCCAGCGGACCGGTCCGGGTCCGGGTGCCGGCCAAGGTCAACCTGCACCTCGGGGTGGGGCCGCTGCGCCGCGACGGCTACCACGAGCTGAACACCGTCTACCACGCCATCTCCATCCACGACGAGCTCACCGCCCGCCGCGGCGACACGCTCACCCTGACCATGGAGGGCGAGGGCACCGGGGAACTGGCCCTGGACGACAGCAACCTCGTCATCCGGGCCGCCCACGCCCTCGCCGGGTACGCCGGGGTGCTGCCGCACGCCCGGCTGCACCTGCGCAAGCAGATCCCGCTCGCCGGTGGGCTGGCCGGCGGCAGCGCCGACGCCGCCGCCGCCCTGGTCGCCTGCGACGCGCTCTGGGGTACCGGCCTGTCCCGCGACGAGCTGGCCGGCATCGCTGCCGACCTCGGCTCGGACGTACCCTTCCTGATTCACGGCGGCACCGCCCTCGGCACCGGCCGGGGCGAGGCGGTCAGCCCGGTCCTGGCCCGCCCCACCTCCTGGCACTGGGTGGTCGCCGTCGCCGACGGCGGCCTCTCCACTCCGGCGGCCTACCGGGAGCTGGACCGGCTCCGCGACGCCAGCACCGCCGGTGAGCCGCTGGGCAGCACCGACGCGCTGCTCGCCGCGCTGCGCCAGCGCGACCCCCGGGTGCTCGCCGCCACCCTCGGCAACGACCTCCAGGACGCCGCCCTGGCGATGCGCCCGTCGCTGGCCGACACCCTCAAGGCCGGCGAGGCGGCCGGCGCGCTCGCCGGCATCGTCTCCGGCTCCGGGCCCACCTGCGTCTTCCTCGCCGCCGACGCCGGCGACGCCGAGCGGATCGCCGCCGAGCTGGAGGCGGCCGAGGTGTGCCGGGAGGCCCGGGTCGCCCACGGCCCGGTCGCCGGCGCCCGCATCACCTGAGCCGGCCGGCCCACCCCCCCGTCCCCGCGTCAGCGGGCCCGCCTGGGACGGCCGCCGCCCACCGGCGGGTACGCCGGGCTGCGGCCCGGGACGGAACAAGCGGGCGTCGGGGCCGGTTGACCCCCAGGGGCCCGGTGCCCGGCCGCACGGCCACGGCGCCCGCGTACCCTGAAACGTCGCAGGCGTCCCACGTGCCCCGCTGGCACCGGGACGCCTTCATCATGAGAGGTAGGTGAGGTCGTGGCCAACATCGTCAACCTGGACCGGGTGTCCAAGGGGTACGGCGCCGCCGGGCCGCTGCTCACCGACGTCTCGCTCGGCCTCGACGACGCCGACCGGATCGGTGTGGTCGGCCTCAACGGCGCCGGCAAGTCCACCCTGCTGCGGCTGCTCACCAAGCAGGAGGAGCCGGACGACGGCCGGGTCACCCACCGCCGTGACCTGCGCGTCCTCTGGCTGCCGCAGAACCTCACCCTCGCCCCCGACGCCACCGTCCGGGACGTGGTGCTCGGCACCGCCTGGCTCGGCCAGAGCATGGGCGCCGAGCACGAGTGGGCCGGCGACGCCGGCGTCCGGGCCATCCTCGACGGCCTCGGCATGCCGCACCTCGGCCTCGACCAGCCCGTCGGCCCGATGTCCGGCGGCGAGCGGCGCCGGGTGGCCCTCGCCGCGCTGCTGGTCCGCGACGCCGACCTGCTCATCCTCGACGAGCCCACCAACCACCTCGACGTCGGCGGCGTCGACTGGCTGGCCCGGCACCTGGTCGGCCGCAAGGGCGCGCTGGTCGTGGTCACCCACGACCGGTGGTTCCTCGACGCGGTCTGCACCACCACCTGGGAGGTCGCCGACCAGGCCGTCCGCGCCTACGAGGGTGGCTTCGCCGCCTGGACCCTGGCCCGCGTCGAGCGCGAGCGGGTCGCCGCGGCCACCGAGGCCCGCCGGCAGAACCTGCTCCGCAAGGAGATCGCCTGGCTGCGTCGCGGCCCGCCCGCCCGCACCTCCAAGCCGCGCTTCCGCATCGACGCGGCCAACGCCCTCATCGCCGACGTCCCGCCGCCGCGCGACACCATGTCGCTGCAACGGCTCGCCACCGCCCGGCTCGGCAAGCAGGTGTACGACCTGGAGCACGTCCGGCTGCACGCCGGCCCGAAGGAGATCCTGCACGACGCCACCTGGCAGGTCGGCCCCGGCGACCGGATCGCCGTCCTCGGCCGCAACGGCGCCGGCAAGACCACCCTGCTGCGGATGCTCGCCGGCGTCACCCGCCCCGACGGCGGCCGCTTCCACACCGGCTCGACCGTCCGGCCCGCGTTCCTGTCGCAGGAACTGGCCGAACTTCCCGGTCACCTGCGGGTCCTGGAAGCCGTCGAGGAGGTCGCCCGCCGGGTCCAGCTCGGCGACCGGGAGGTCTCGGCCGCCCAACTCGCCGAGATCTTCGGCTTCGACGACCGGCGGCTCTGGACCCCGGTCAGCGACCTCTCCGGCGGGGAACGCCGCCGGTTGCAGATGCTCCGGCTGCTCGCCGGCGAACCCAACGTGCTCCTCTTCGACGAGCCCACCAACGACCTGGACACCGACACCCTCGCCGCGTTGGAGGACCTGCTCGACTCCTGGCCCGGGACGATCGTCGTGGCCAGCCACGACCGCTACCTGATCGAGCGGGTCACCGAC
Organism: Micromonospora sp. NPDC050200; assembly: GCF_040656135.1. NCBI lineage: Bacteria > Bacillati > Actinomycetota > Actinomycetes > Micromonosporales > Micromonosporaceae > Micromonospora > Micromonospora sp. NPDC050200. Next base: position 1,063 of record NZ_JBFALG010000036.1, on the reverse strand, counting down.
GTCGCGTACGGGATGTTCGGCGACGGCCGGCTGGTGCACCTGCCCGGCGGCGTCGACGAGTACCTCGCCCGCGCCGCCGGCGCCCCCGCCCCGGCGCGCACCGGGACCGGCCCCGCCCCGGCGGGCGCCCCCACCACCACCGGCATGTCGGCCGCCGAGGCCCGGCAGGCCCGCAAGGAGCTGAGCCGGCTGGAACGGCAGATCGCCAAGCTGGAACAGAAGGAGAGCGGGCTGCTCGACCAGCTCGCCGCGCACGCCACCGACTACGCCAAGGTCGCCGAACTCGACGCTCAGCTCAAGGAGGTACGCGCCGAGCGCGAGCGGACCGAGGAGACCTGGCTCACCCTGGCCGACGAGATCCCGCCGGTCTGACCGCCGCCGCGCCGCCGTCCGACCCGCGGACGGGGGCCGTGTGCGGCGTCACATCCCGGCGTGCGGGACAATCGTCGTCGACCTCTCTCATCCCCACGGCGTTGGAGACTCAGACATGGCCCATACCCCCGTCAACCACCCCGCGCGGCCGATCTACCGGGCGATCGGCGGGCTCGTTGGTCTGTACCTGGTGGTCTTCGGTGTGCTCGGCATCATCGCGAACGCCGGCAACGACATCCTCGCCCAGGATGGCACCAAGGTCCTGGGTCAGGGGACGAACCTCGGATTCTCGCTGCTCAGCATCCTGCTCGGCATCGTCGTGCTGGCCGGCACCGCGATCGGCCGCAACCTCGACGTGGCGATCAACCAGTTCCTGGCGTACGGCCTGATGGTGCTCGGCCTGGCCGAACTGGCGTTCCTGCAGACCGACGCCAACATCCTCAACTTCACCATCATCACCGTCATCGTGGTGCTGACGCTCAGCCTCGTCCTGCTGATGGTCGGTATGTACGGCAAGGTCGGCAGCGACGAGGAGCAGGAAGCCTTCGAGAAGGCTCGTCTGGTTCTCTGATCTGTGGTGGGTTTTCGCCGGAGCCCGACCGGCTGATCTGTGGTGGGTTTTCGCCGGAGCCCGACCCGCTCCGGGCGGTCAGGCTTGATCGGCTCGGTGTACTCAACGAACACCTCGGCC